>JAAWGF010000007.1 GCA_022795155.1 Bacilli bacterium
GGTTTCTACTCTTACTTGCCAAAAGTGTGGCAAAGATACAGCTATTCCTTCTTATTTTCTTCAAAAATGACTTTTTAGTTATTTGTTTTTTGGTACACTTTTGTTAATCTTTGGTGTACTTTTTTGTATGTTTTTTAAAACGCACTTTCCTTATATATAAAAAAAATAGGAATATCAATATAAATAGTATCCCTACAAAATAAAAACTAGATAAAATCTAGTAATTTCTAAATGGTAGCGACGGGGAGATTCGAACTCTCGACCTACCGGGTATGAACCGGTTGCTCTAGCCAGCTGAGCTACATCGCCATAAAAAATTGAAAGCATATTAATAATATCATATTTACCTATTTTTGACAATACCTTAAAATTAAATTTTAAAAATAAATGATATTTTTTTACTTTCCATTTATATTTTATGTAACTTTTCAATTTTTATTAGAGAATTTTTACTATAATACATATGTACTTTTAATAAGCATAAATCATATATAATTTAATATGCGTCAAACAGACATATATTTCACATTTTAAATATTTGATATAATTTAGCTCCTAATACTTGTATAAGCGGTGCACGATAAATAAATTTAGGATTTTCCTTTTCAATTGCTTTTATAATTTTATTTACAATACTATTAAGTTTTTTCTTTTCTAGCAAACTAAAAAACAAATTTTCTCTTTTTCTAATTAAATTAAGTTCATTTTCAAAATAACTTTTTTCTTGCATCCAATCATATTTATTTTCTAACATTATTTGATTAAATCCCGTATGATACATACCCGGTTCAATCAAAACAACCTTAATACTAGTATTTAAAAGTTTTAATTCATTTTTTAATGTTGTAGTAAGTTGAATAATACTTGCCTTAGTAGCACAATAACTACCTAAAAAATTTAGTGGCAAAATTCCTGCTAGAGAACTCATAATGATTACTTTTCCCTTTTTCTTATTCATCATTTGTTTTAAAACAAGTTGAACTAATTCAAATGATGAAAAAACATTAACTTCAAAATTTTCACGTACCCTATCCATTGGTATTTCAGAAATTGATCCGCCATAACCAACTCCTGCTATATTAACTAAAATATCAATATCTAATTTTTCGACTTTTTTTCGGTCGCTTTCTGATGTAACATCTAATTTCATGCATCTAACATTACTATATTCTTTATATCTTTTTAATACAATTTCTAATTGCGATTCACTATGAACAGTTAGATAAATATAATATTCTTTATCAATTAAAGAATTAACTAAAGCATTGCCTATTCCACTTCTAGCACCAGTTATTAAAATTTTTTTCATTAAATCACCAATTATAGTTTTTTCAAAATATGAAATTTTATAATAATATTGCATAAACTTTTTATTTTCCTTCAATAATATAAACGAGGTGATAAAATGTTAATTTCTAAAGAACCATTTTTTAATAACTATTTTGACTTTTTTGATTCTAAAAACAATCACAAATTTATGAATACTGACATTATTGATAAAGGTAATAATTACCTTTTAAAAATCGAAATACCAGGTATTGAAAAACAAAATATTGCAATTGATTATGAAAACGAAAATATAAATATTAAAGTTATAAAAAATGAACAATGCGAAGAAAATGATAGTTATGTAAAACAAGAAATTTGTTATGGCGAATATTCCAGAGCATTTTATGTTGGAAAAATTAATGAGGAAGAAATAGAAGCAAACTATAACAATGGTATTTTAACTATTAGCATTCCAAAAGAAGCCAAAGTAGAAAGCAAAAAAGTTATTGAAATTAAATAGCGTCTTTTAGACGCTATTTAATTTTTTATACAATCTAATTCGGCACTACTATCTTTATAAGTAGTATGCAATAATTTATGAGATTTGTCACTTAACGGAGAATTTAAATATTCTTTGTATATTCTAACTATATCAGGATTTTCATAACTGTTTCGTAATATAGAATCTTGGTCATTTTTATATAAAGACTTTTGTCTTTTTTCTTTTACTTCATTAGTTTTTAATAAATCAAATTTGGGCTGTCCACCACCGTTTATACAACCACCACTGCAAGACATTACTTCAATAAAATCATAATGTTTGTCACTATCTTCTAAAATTTTGAAGAATTTTCGAGCGTTATTAGTTCCCGAAATAGTAACAACATTTAAAGAAATATCGCCAAAATCAACTGTAGCTTCTTTAATACCAGATAGACTTCTAACTGAGGTTAAAGTCAAAAATTCTTTAGGTGGCTCTTTCTTTTTTATTAAATAATAAGCTGTACGAAGAGCAGCTTCCATGACTCCACCACTATTACCAAATATAACACCAGCTCCACTACCCTTAGAAAATAAACTGTCATAAGATGATTCTTTAAGATTGTTAAAATCTATGCCTTTTTCTTTTATCCACATGCCAAGTTCACGAGCTGTAATTATATAATCAACATCAGAAAAAACCAAATTATCTCCACTACTTGCTGAATACATATTATCTCTTAATATTTCTGCCTTTTTAGCCGTACAGGGCGTAACAGCTACATTAATAATTTTTTCTTTTAATAAATGCATTTTATCGGCAAAATAAGTTTTAATAAGTGCTCCTTGCATTAAAATGGGACTTTTAGAAGTCGATAAATTGGGAATATACTGTGGATAAAAAGTCTCAACGAATTTTACCCATGCTGGACAACAACTTGTAAACATTGGTAATACACCATTATTTTTTACTCTATCAACTAACTCTGAAGCTTCTTCCATAATGGTCAAATCTGCTCCAAAAGTTGTGTCAAATACATATTTAGCACCTAACTGTCTTAATGCAGCTACCATTTTACCCTCATCAAATGTTCCATAATCATTATAAAACATTTCTGATATAGATACCCTTACTGATGGAGATGTTTGAAAAATGACAATTTTATCTTTATCATTTAAAATCTCTTCTACTTTTTTATAGCAATTCTTTTCAGTAATAGCCCCGGTTGGACAAGTATTAATACATTGACCACAATTAATACAAATAGCCTTATCTCCTGTTTTTTCTAAATCATAAAAACCATGAACCCCTTGCATATACTGACAAGTACTCTTACAACTTCCGCATCTTATACATTTATTATCATCACGAATAATAGATGGATTGTCACTTTCGATAGCAACCCTTTTTTCAAAATCGAAATGTTTACTCATTTTTACTCCTTTCAAAAAAAGAGATTAACTCTCTTTCTTAATAATTTGTTGAACGTAATTCAAAGTAGCTTTGTGGATGACTACAAACTGGACATACTTCTGGAGCAGAAACACCAAAATGAATATGACCACAATTACGACAAATCCACATAACTGGTTCATCTTTAATAAATAAAGTTTGCCCTTCTAAGTTAGATAATAATTTTCTATATCTTTCTTCATGTTCTTTTTCAATTTTCCCAACTTCTTCAAATAAATAAGCAATATGATCGAATCCTTCTTCTTTAGCTGTTTTAGCAAATGATTCATACATATCTGTCCACTCATAATTTTCACCATTAGCTGCATCTAATAAGTTCGTTTTTGTATCAGGAACAGCTCCATCATGTAATAATTTAAACCACATTTTAGCATGTTCTTTTTCATTTCCAGCTGTTTCTTCAAAAATAGCTGCTATTTGTTCATATCCTTCTTTTTTAGCTTTTGAAGCATAATAAGTATACTTATTACGCGCTTGACTTTCTCCTGCAAAGGCAGTCATTAAATTTTGTTCTGTTTTACTTCCCTTTAATTCCATTTAAATCTTCCCTTCTTTTTTGTTGGCATTTTTTACATATTCCTTCCAAAGTAATAATAATTGAGGTTATTTCATAATCACTATTTTTAAATTTGAATTTATCAAAGTTTAAATCATAAAAATCTTCAACATTATTACATTTCCTACATCGAATATGGCAATGTGGATAAATAGTTCGGTCAAATCTATCACCACTAGGCATACTGATTTTTGAAATATCACCATTATCTGCTAAAAGATTTAAATTGCGATAAATTGTACCCATACTAATATTAGGAATTATTTTTTTTACACGATTATAAATCATTTCAGCTGTTGGATGATCATAACTATTCGTAACTACTTCTAAAATTTTTGCTCTTTGAAAAGAATAATTCATAAGCCACCTCAAAATTAGTAATGATTACTAATTTCTATTTAAATTATATCGCTACTAAGTATTAATGTCAACAAAAATTCTAAATTATTCGACATTTTTAAAATCATTTTTAGTATAAATTTTTCTGATTATAACATTAGTGTTTTTTAACATAAATTGACGATTTAAATAATCATAATAAGCACCTGGTGTTAAGATTCCATTAATAGCAATAACATCTTTCCCAATTGCTTTTAAAACACTTTTTACCATCATTGCACAATTATTATTTAAAACAAAAAATTTTTTATATTTACCTTTTGTAATTTTTTTAAAATACCCACCAGCATACATATATATTTCACTAGACATATCAGTTAATTGCCTAGATGGCAATTTACCTTGCTCAATTAACTGAGCATCTGAATAATAATCAATTGTATTAGTATTTATTAATTCATTTATATTTTTTTCAATAATTCCTTTTTCTTTATCATTTAATTTTATTCCGAAATCAATTAAATATCTGTCTCTTTTTTCAACACAATACTTCATATATCTTTGTTTATTAACGATCAGAATTACACCATCACCAATAGACTTAAATAAACTTCTAGAATGCATATCATAATTCCCATAAGAATACACTATATTTTTAAAGGCAATCTCAATATGTCCCATTGCCGCTGTTCCAGATGGAGAAAGGTGAATAATAATTTGTAAATCGGTTTCACAATCACTTTTTTGGTAATTATAATCACTAGCTTCAGGATTAACCTCTAGCATCTCATTAACCAATCTAACCAATTGTTGAGGGATAAAGGCTGTAAAAATTTCAGGGATAGGTATTTTTATACTTCTTTTAAATTTATTTAATATTTTAGAAGGTAAGACTTCTATTAAAAAATCGACAGCATATTTAATGCCAAGTAAAATTAAATAAATACCAATTATGATTACAATATATTTTGTTTTTAAATGTGGATTTATCGTTAAAATAATTGATGATAATAAATTCAATATAACAGAAAATAATATTCCTAAAGCCCTTTTATTTTGTTTTTCTGATATATATAATAATCAACGGTTCTAATAATAGCAATAGCTAAAAAATATAATCCAAAAATCACTGGTAATAAAATAATGAAATTATCTCTAATACTTATAATTATGACACCAAATAATATATCAGTAACATCGCGCATAATAAACTTTTTATTACGATTTTGTTTATTATGGATTAATAACAATAAATTTATTAGTCCTCTTAAAATTAGCCCATAACAAATAATTCTAATTAATAAATCGACAAATTTAATATTCATAGTTATTAATAAAACTCCCATTGTTATCAAAAAAATAGTGGTTATTAATAAATAACTGGCTTTAATGCTTTTTTCTAGCATAATAACACTTCCTACTTAAATATTATACTATACAAAAAAGAAAAAAACTATTGTAAATGCAATAGTTTTTAATCCATTAATTCATTTTCTAATGTTTCTAAAGGTTCATCAGTTAATAATGGCAATTCTAATTCATAGTCAGCCTTTCGATATTTTCTAGCACCTGTACCAGCAGGAATTAATTTACCAATAATAACATTTTCTTTTAAACCATTTAAATTATCAACCTTACCATGAATTGCAGCATCAGTTAAAATTCTTGTTGTTTCTTGGAAAGAAGCAGCTGATAAGAATGAATCAGTCTCAAGTGATGCTTTAGTAATACCAAGCAATACTGGTCGACCAGTTGCTGGGCGTTTTCCTTCAAGAATAAGTTCTTTATTAACATCAGTAAAATGATTTATATTAACCATTGTTCCAGGTAAATATAATGAATCACCTGAATTAACAATTTTAATTTTTGAAATCATACGTTTTGCCATAACTTCAACGTGTTTATCACTAATATCAACACCTTGAGAACGGTATACTTTTTGGATTTCTAATAATATATATTGTTGAACAGTAATTGGATCTGTAACAACTAACAATTCTTTAGGAGAAATAGCTCCATGAGTAAGTCTTTGACCAGCTTTAACTTCACTATTAACCTCAACGGCCAATTTGGCACCATAATTAGTTGTATGTTTTCTAACTTCAATATCATTTTTAACAGAAATAACAAATTTACCATTTTCTTCTTCAATATTAGTAACAATACCATTTATTTCAGAAATTGTAGCTTTTCCTTTTGGATTACGTGCTTCAAACAATTCTTGAACACGTGGTAAACCTTGAGTGATATCATCTCCAGCAACTCCACCAGTGTTGAATGTACGCATTGTAAGCTGAGTACCTGGCTCACCAATTGATTGAGCAGCCATAATACCAACGGCTTCACCGGTTTCAACAATTGCACCTGTTGCTAAATTACGCCCATAACATTTTTGACAAACACCATGTTCTAGTTTACAAGTTAAAACGGTTCTAATTGGCACTTTAGTAACACCAGCTGAAATTATTTTTGCTGCAATTTGCTCAGTTACATAAGTATTTCGATCACAAATGGTTTCTTTTGTTTCAGGATTTAGAACTTTTTTACTAGTATAACGTCCTATAATACGATCATGTAATGATTCAATAACAGTACCATCTTTTTCGTTTATAAATGCCTCAGCGATAACTCCTTGTTCAGTACCACAGTCATCATCTTTAACGATAATATCTTGGGCAACATCAACTAATCGACGTGTCAAATATCCAGCATCTGCTGTTTTTAATGCTGTATCAACAGCTCCCTTTCTAGCTCCATGTGTTGATAAGAAGAATTCTGAAATCGTAACACCTTCACTGAATGAAGATTTAACAGGAATTTCTTCTTGCATTCCGTTTGGCTTTTGGAATAATCCACGCATACCAACTAATTGAGTGTGCGAATTAATATCACCACGAGCTTTACTCATCATCATAATAGAAATTGGGTTATCTCTGTCTTCTTTAACCAATTGTTCAAGTTCTTCTTGAATTGTTTTTTTAGCGTTTGTCCAAACATCAACAACTTTATTATAACGCTCATTTTCAGTAATTAAACCACGTTTAAATTGTTTATTAATAGTGTCGACTTTCTTTTGACTTTCAGCTAAAACGGTTGGCTTTATTTCACTTTCTTTAATATCACTAACAGCGATAGAAATACCAGAAATAGTTGAATATTTAAAGCCTAAATCTTTAAGTTTATCAAGCATTATTGATGTTTCAGTTGTCTGATATCTCTTATAAATTTGTGCGATTAATTTTCCTAAAGCACTTTTATTTAGGGCATCAACAAGCGGCATATTAGCAATCTCTTCAGGAATATTTTTGCCCTTTGCAATAAAATATTTAGCTGGGGTCATTTTTTCAATATTCTCACTACTACTATCATTAATATATTGGAATGTATCAGGGAAAATTTCATTAAATAACAACTTACCTGGAGTTGTAACCAAATACATATCCATATATTCACTTGGGAATAATTTATATTTGAATGATTTAACTGGCAAAGCTATTCTTGTATGTAGCGTAATTTCTCTTCTTTCATAAGCCATTAAAGCTTCATTAGAATTTTTGAAAACTCTACCTTCGCCTGGCAGCCCAGCTTTTTCAATTGTAATATAATAATTTCCTAAAACCATATCTTGACCTGGTGTAACAACTGGATCACCATTTTTTGGCGACAAGATGTTATTAGCACCTAACATCAAAATTCTAGCCTCGGCTTGAGCTTCTTCGCTAATTGGAACGTGAACAGCCATTTGGTCTCCATCAAAGTCAGCATTAAAGGCAGCACAAACAAGTGGATGAAGCCTAATTGAACGACCACTAATTAGTTTTGGTTCAAATGCTTGAATACCAAGTCTATGCAATGTTGGAGCACGGTTTAACAAAACAGGATGTTCCTTAATTTTTTCTTCTACAATATCCCAAACGCGTGGATCCTGATTTTCGATCATTTTTTTAGCTGCTTTAATATTAGTAGCAATTTCTTTCGAAACTAAACCATTTATAACATGAGGTTTAAATAGTTCTAGAGCCATTTCTTTTGGTATACCACATTCATACATTTTCAATGATGGGCCTACAACGATAACTGAACGACCTGAATAGTCAACACGCTTACCAAGCAAGTTTTGACGGAAACGCCCTTGTTTTCCTTTAAGCATACTAGATAATGATTTTAAAGGTCTATTTCCAGCTCCTGTAATATTTCGACCACGACGACCATTATCAAATAAAGCATCTACAGCTTCTTGAAGCATACGTTTTTCATTTTGAATAATGATTGATGGAGCTCCTAATTCCATTAATTTTTTCAAACGATTATTACGATTAATAACTCGACGATATAAATCATTTAAGTCACTTGTGGCATATCTTCCACCATCTAATTGAATCATTGGCCTTAATTCTGGTGGAATAACTGGTAGGACATCTAAGATCATCCATTCTGGGCGATTGCCAGATTCTAGGAAAGCATTTAAAACATCTAAACGTTTAATTAAGCGAACACGTTTTTGACTAGATGAATCTTTAATCTCATCAATTTCCTTTTTAATATTTTCAACTTCTTTTCCAATATCAACTTGTTCAAGAAGTTCTTTAATGGCTTCAGCACCCATGCCAACTCTAAAGCTATTACCATATTTTTCATAATAAGCACGATATTCTTTATCACTGATTGTTTGCTTTTTCTCTAATGGTGCAGCCCCAGGATCTAAAACAACATATGAAACAAAATATAATACTTCTTCTAAATCCCTAGGCGACATATCAAGAACAAGTCCCATTCTTGATGGTATGCCTTTAAAAAACCAAATGTGAGAAACAGGAGTAGCCAATTCAATATGTCCCATACGTTCACGACGAACTTTCGAACTAGTTACTTCTACTCCACATCTATCACAAATAATTCCTTTGTATCTTAATCTCTTATATTTACCACAAGAGCACTCATAATCTTTAGTTGGACCAAATATTTTTTCACAAAACAATCCATCACGTTCTGGTTTAGAAGTACGATAATTAATTGTTTCAGCTTTTTTAACAGGCCCATGAGACCAAGAAAGAATTGTTTCAGGTGAGGCAATTGAAATTTTTAATCCTTCAAAACTATTAACATCCATTATTCCTCATCCCCTTCCATGTAATTTTCATCGAATTCTATATCTTCATCATCCATTGAAAATTCTGCGTCTAATTCTTCATCAGGTTCTTCTTCTAAATCCTGTGTATCATCTATTGGTAAATCTGGAGCTTTTTCAAACTCATCATTGCCTAAAAAATTATCTTTTTCAGTTTCTTCTAACTCTTTTAACTCAACAAATTTTCCTTCTTCATTTAAAACTGTAATATCTAATCCTAAAGCTTGGAATTCTTTTATTAAAACCCTAAATGACTCTGGAACTCCTGATTTTGGAATTGGTTGACCTTTAACTAAGGCTTCATATACTTTAACACGACCAACAACATCATCTGATTTGATAGTTATCATTTCTTGTAAAACATGAGCAGCTCCATAAGCATAAAGAGCCCAAACTTCCATTTCCCCAAATCTTTGCCCACCAAATTGAGCTTTACCACCAAGAGGTTGTTGAGTTACTAATGAGTATGGACCTGTTGAACGCGCATGTAACTTATCATCAACCATGTGGTGAAGTTTAATCATATACATAACACCAACACTAATACGGTTATCAAATGGCTCGCCTGTGCGGCCATCATATAAAACAGTTTTTCCATCTTCATCTAAATGAGCTTCTTTTAAAGCATCAATAATTTCACTACGAGTTGCGCCTGCAAATACTGGTGTTGCCATATAAACATTTAACTCTTTAGCAGCCATCCCCAAATGCATTTCAAGAATCTGCCCAATATTCATACGTGATGGAACACCTAATGGATTAAGTAAAATATCAACTGGAGTTCCATCTTCTAAATATGGCATATCTTCTTCAGGTAAAATAAGTGAAATAACACCTTTATTACCATGACGACCAGACATTTTATCACCAACACTAATTTTTCTTTTTTGAGCTATATAGACACGAACAATTTTTGAAACGCCAGCTGGTAATTCATCACAATCATCTTTTGTAAATATTTTTACATCATGAACAATACCTTCTCCACCATGTGGAACACGTAATGATGTATCCCTAACTTCACGCGTTTTTTCCCCAAATATGGCGTGTAATAGTTTTTCCTCACTAGTAAGTTCAGCAACACCTTTAGGTGTGACTTTACCAACTAGAATGTCGTCATCTTTAACCTCTGTTCCAATTCTAACGATACCAAATTCATCTAGATTTTTTCTTGCATCCTCACCAATATTTGGTATATCACGAGTAAATTCTTCAGGGCCTAATTTAGTATCACGACATTCAATTTGATAATCTTCAATATGAATTGAAGTATAAACATCATCTTTAACTAATCTTTCATTTAAAATAACGGCATCCTCATAGTTATAACCATTAAAGTTCATGAAAGCAACTGTAACATTACGACCTAAAGCCATTTCACCCATATTAGTTGATGGTCCATCAGCAATAACCATATCTTTGGTTACCTTATCTCCAACTTTAACAATTGGCATTTGGTGATAACAAGTCCCAGAGTTACTTCTTTCAAACCCATTTAAATAATATGTGTCCATACCGCCAACTGTTTTGATGATAATTTTCTTAGCATCAACATAGTCTACAATACCATCGGCTTTTGCTAATACTACAGCTCCAGAATCACGAGCAGCGATTGCTTCAACACCAGTACCAACTAATGGGGCTTCAGTCTTAATTAATGGAATAGCTTGACGTTGCATGTTAGCACCCATCAAGGCACGTTTTCCATCATCATGTTCTAGGAACGGAATTCCTGATGTTGTAATTGAAACAACTTGTTGAGCTGATACATCAATATAATCAACATCTTTAGCATCAACAATAACAGTATCCCCCCTATATCTAACAGGGACACGTTCTTCAATAATCTGATTTTGTTCATCAATCTTAACAGTTGCTTGCGAAATATAATAATCTAATTCTTCATCAGCAGTCATATAAACTATTTCATCAGTTAATTTACAATTATTAACTTTACGATATGGTGTCATAATGAATCCATAATTATTAACTCTAGCATAGCTTGCCAAAGCTGTGATAAGTCCAATATTTGGACCCTCTGGAGATTCAATTGGACATAATCTTCCATAATGTGAAGGATTTACGTCACGAACTTCCATCCCAGCACGATCTCTAGAAAGTCCACCAGGTCCTAAAGATGACAAACGTCTTTTGTTTGAAAGTTCAGCAATTGGATTCGTTTGATCCATGAATTGTGATAACTGACTACTACCAAAGAATTCTTTAATAGCAGCTGTAAGCGGTCTAATATTAATTAATGTTTTTGGCGTTACTTCTGTTAATTCTTGGGTTGACATACGATCACGAATAACTCTTTCAATACGACTAATACCTATTCTAAATTGATTCTGTAATAATTCTCCAACTTGACGAACACGACGATTTGACAAGTGATCAATTTCATCATAGTTACCAATACCTTCTAGTAGGTTTAAGTAATATGCTACTGACGCATAAACATCAGAAATAGTCAAACGTTTAATATCAATAGTTTGATCATTACCAATAATCGAAATAATTTTGCTAGGATTAATCTTTGAATATACTTTAACAATCTGAACTTTATTATACGTATCTAATTCAGTATTAATTAAAGTTTCTTTAACACCATAACCAGACGCCAAAACAGGTTTTAACTCTTCAATAATATCTTTTGTTATAATAGTATCTTTAGCACAAACAACTTTACTGTCCACCTTTATGTCTTCAGCTAATTTACATCCTAGTAAGCGATCAATAATATTTAATTTTTTATTAAATTTATAGCGTCCAACTTTAGCTAAATCATATCTAAACGAATCAAAAAATCTTGTAATCAATTGATTTTTAGCACTATCTAAAGTTGAAGGCTCTCCTGGACGTAATTTTGAGTGAATATCAATAAGTGCTTCATCAGTATTCTTATTGGCATCCTTTTCAATTGTTTTGATTAAATATTCATTTTCACCAAATAAATCAAGTATATCTTCATCACTCGACAAGCCTATTGCTCTAAGCAAAGTTGTAATAGGAACTTTTCTTGTACGATCGATTCGAACATAAATGATATCACGAGCATCAGTTTCAAATTCCAACCAAGTTCCTCTAGTTGGTATAATTTGTGATGTTACAACCAAACGACCATTTTTATCAATAGCTTTTCCAAAATAAACACTTGGAGAACGTACTAATTGTGATACAATAACACGTTCAGCTCCATTAATAATGAAAGTACCACCATCAGTCATGATAGGCATATCACCCAAATAAATTTCTTGTTCTTTAACTTCGCCTGTTTCATGATTAAATAACTGGGCTTGTACTTTTAAAGGTTGGGCATATGTTGCATATCTATCCTTACAGCCTTTGATAGAATAACGTGGAGATTCAAAGCAATAATCCCCAAAAGATAACGACAAATTACCTGTAAAGCTTTCTACAGGAAATATATCATCAAATACTTCTTTAATTCCTTCAGTCATAAACCAATCATATGACTTTTTTTGAATTTCTAATAAATTAGACAATTCAATTGCATTTTTTGTTTTTGAATAACTTCTTCTTTCTCGGTGATCACCAAATTTTTTAACTGTGTAAGCCATTTCTTCACCCCTATATACTAGTATTAAGTTAGGCACAAACTACATTGTAGTATATGCCACCAATTTATAATTTTATCAAAGAATCATCAAGCTGTCAATTGTTTATAGCACAAATAATATAAAAACCTTTGCATTTTTTGACGATTTTAACTTGATAGACATTTTCTAAATCTCTAATTATTGTTTTAGCCCCCTGATTTTTATTAATAACCAACCACAATTCACCATTGTCATTTAAATGTTTTTTGGCTTCAAATAAAATTTTGTATAAAATATCTTTACCAACACGAATTGGTGGATTAGTAACAATATAGTCATAACAATTCGAAATATTATCATACAAATCACTTTCAAATATATTTACATTTACTTTATTTAAATTGGCATTTTTTTTAGCCAATATAATAGCACGTTTATTAATATCAAGCATATCCACTTGAAGATTAGTTGTTTTAGACAAATAAATTCCAATTGGTCCATATCCACAACCAAAATCTAAAATACTTTTCTTTGCAATATCAATATTAATATTTTCTAACAAAACTCTTGTTCCAAAATCCAAGCCTTTTTTCGAGAAAATTCCATTATCTACAAAAAATTTTAGCTCAACATTCTTAATTTTTGCATAAGTCAACCGTTCATCACTTTTAATGTTTTTATCATTTTCAAAATAATGTGACATAATACACCTATTCTTTTATTTATTAAATGGTGAAAGCCCATACTAAAATCTTAGTATAGGCTCAACCCAAATATTTTAAACTTATTTTAATTCAATAGTAGCTCCAGCTTCTTCAAACTTAGCTTTTAATTCATTAGCTTCATCTGTTGAAACATTTTCTTTAACAACTCCACCATTATCAGCTAAATCTTTAGCTTCTTTTAATCCTAAACCAGTAATATCTCTTACGATTTTGATTACAGCAATTTTATTAGCACCAGCAGCTGTTAAAACAACATTAACTGTACTTGGTCCTTCATCAGCAGTAGCACCTGCTACTGGAGCAGCCACTGCAACAGCAGATGGGTCTACACCAAATTCCTCCTTCATTGCATCTACTAATTCTTTAACTTCAAGAATTGTCATTTCTTTTAACCCACTAATAAATTCATCTTTTGTAAATTTTGCCATTCTATATTCCTCCTTAATTATTTTCTATTTTTTGACTATATAAGTCTAAACTGATAGATAAGTCTCGTACGACACCCATAAGTCCACCAGCAAGCATTGTAAGCAATCCTTCTCTTGAAGGAATTGTTGCCAATTTATTTAATTTGTCGATATCAGCTACTTCACCATCAACCATACCTATTTTGATTTCAAGTGCTTCATGATTTTTTGCAAATTCGCTAAGAACTTTTATTGGTGCAATCGCATCTTTTCCAAATGCAATAGCTTTAGGCCCCTCTAATACCTCACCTAAATCGATTTTTAAATCGTTTAGGGCTCTTGTAAGTAAAGTGTTTTTATAAATTTTAAATTCAGCATCGTTATCCCTTAATTTTCTTCTTAAATCATTAGTTTCAGCAACGGTTAAACCATGATTCTCAAAAATTACGAAAGTAGTTGCCTCATTAGCTTTAGCCTTAATTTCCTCAACAACTTCTTGCTTTTTTGCAATTATTTTTTGATTTGCCATATTACACCTCCTTATAATTTTTTGTGTAATACCGTAATAAAAAATTCCCTACAATAAGCCGTAGGGAATCGATAAACTTAATTGATTTAAGTCCTCGGTAGGATTTTTTTTTAAGGTTTTGCCCTCCTACTGTCTACGGTACTATATTATTTTTCAAACAACATTTAGTATTATATCATACTATTTATTATTTGTCAAAATCATTTATATTAATTTTTATACCAGGACCCATTGTTGAAGAAATTGTAATACCTTTAATATAGGCACCTTTAACAACAGCTGGTTTTGTTTTAATTATTAATGAAACAAATGCATTTAAATTCTCAAGTAATTTTGTTTCATCAAATGAAACTTTACCAATAATTGTATGAACATTCCCAAAACTGTCAGTACGATATTCAATACGTCCTTTTTTTACCTCTTCAACAGCTTTTTTTACATCCATTGTAACAGTTCCAGTTTTTGGATTAGGCATTAGTCCTTTAGGCCCCAAAATTTTACCAAGTTTTCCTAATGCTGGCATCATATCGGGAGTAGCTATCATTGTATCAAAATCGAACCAATTTTCTTTTTCGATTTTTTCTAACATATCAATATCTCCTACATAGTCAGCGCCTGCTGTTTCAGCTGCTTTAGCTTGATCTCCTTTAGCAATAACTAAAACTTTTTTAGTTTTTCCAGTTCCGTTTGGTAAAACAAATGCTCCTCTTAACTGTTGGTCAGCTTTTTTTGTATCTAAGTTTAATCTAAGTGCTAATTCAATTGAAGAATCAAATTTTGTAATTGACGTTTCTTTTACCAATTTAATTGCTTCTTCTTTAGTATAAAGTTTGTTTTTTTCAACTAATTTAGAAACTTCAGTATATTTCTTTCCTTTTTTCATTTCTATTTTACCTCCTTATGTGGTATATGCGGACTTTTCCTCCCACATAGGTAATAAACCTATATGTATTATATTATTTTTTTACTCTGCTACATTAACGCCCATATTTTTAGCTGTTCCTTCAATGATTTTCATTGCCTCTTCAACTGTATAGCAATTTAAATCAGGCAATTTAATTTCAGCTATTTCTTTTAATTGAGCTTTTGTTATTGTAGCAACAACTTCAGTAGATCCTTTTTTAGATCCAGATTTAATTTTAGCAACTTTTTTAATTAAGAAAGCAGCTGGTGGCGTCTTAATTACAAAGTCGAAACTTCTATCTTCATAAATAGTAATCTCAACTGGTAATATATCCCCCATCTTATCTCTAGTTGCATCATTATATTTTGTACAAAATTCCTGTAAATTAATTCCAGTAGGTCCTAATACAGTTCCGACTGGTGGTGCTGGTGTTGCTTTACCGGCTGGAATTTGTAATTTAACTACTTTAGTTACTTGTTTTGCCACGAAAAACACCTCCTATATTTTTTTCGCGAGTGGTCATAATGCATCCGCGCTCCCACTAAATCTATATTTAACAATATAGCCATTTAATGATAACATATTTTGTTTAGTTTGTAAATATTTTATTCAAAAATATTATTTTTATGCCTTTTCAATATCTGTTAAACCAATTTCAACGGTTGTTTCTTGACCAAATAAATCAATTGAAACTTCCAATAGTTGCGTTTCCATATTAATTTCTTTAATTTTTCCAAACATACCTTCAAATGGTCCGTGAATTACTTTAACCATATCATCAACATTTAACTCATTACCAATTTGTAAACGTGATAGACCCATGCTGCCAAGAATTTTATCAACTTCAGCTGGCGTTAATGGGAAAGGTTTTGCCCCCTTACCTGACGAGCCAATAAAACCAGTTACACCTGGAGTATTACGAACAATAAACCATGCTTCATCACTCATAATCATTTCAACTAAAATATAACCAGGAAACATCTTTTTCATTTTTTCTTTTTGCTTTCCGTCTTTTATTTCAACTTCTTTAACCTCAGGAACAACTACACGGAAAATATAGTCTTCCATTCCCATACTACTAGCACGCATTTCAAGTTTTTCTTTTACTTTATTTTCATGACCAGAATAAGTGTTAACTACATACCATTCTTTTTGCATTATCCAATTAACGTCCTAACTAATGCGATTCCAGAATCTGTTAAAGTAAAGAATAAACCAAAGAAAATGACAAAACTAATAGTTGCAATAGAATATGTTATTAATTCTTTTTTGCTAGGCCATCTTACATTTTTCATTTCTTTTTTAACACTAGCAAAAAATTTAGCTATTTTTTTCATTATCCACCTCATTAATTATATGCTTTTTTATTTCAAATAAAAAACACTTTTGTGTCTAAATATAGATTAACACAAATATTTTTTAAAGTCAATTAATTTAATAATATTTTTTTATTTTTCTCCAAACAAAAAAGCTCAAAAAACAATTGAGCAATTTTCTTATTTCAATGCTTCTTTCCTTGATAAATTTAATCGTCCCTTTTTGTCATAACCTAATGCTTTAACAATTATCTCATCGCCTACTTTAACCATATCACTCGGTTTTTCAACACGTTTTTCATCTAATTGTGAAACATGAACAAGTCCTTCACAACCAGACCATAATTCAACAAAACAGCCAAAGTCTTCTACTTTTACAACTTTACCAGTATAAACTTTACCTTCTTCTACTTCTTTGACAATATTTTTGATCATCTCTGCTGTTTTTTCAATAATTTCTTGATCAGAGTGATAAATAATAACGGTTCCATCATCTTCTAAATCAACTTTAACCGCATTAACATCAGTAACTGATTTAACGTTACTTGCGTCACATATAATCTTAGTAATCATTTCACCGCCACGACCAATAACTTCTTTAATACGATTTGGATTAATCATAAATGTGATTGTCTTTGGAGCATATTTACTAACTTCTTTTCTTGGTTCTTTAATTGTTGATTCAATCTTATCCAAAATTTCTAAACGAGCTTGTTTAGCTTGTGCAAGGGCTTTCTTTAAAATTTCTTTCGTTATACCTTTTATTTTAATATCCATTTGTAAAGCACAAATGCCATTTCTTGTTCCAGCTACTTTAAAGTCCATATCACCTAAATGATCTTCCATTCCTTGAATATCAGTTAAAATTGTATAATCATCACCATCAGTTATAAGACCCATCGCAATACCAGCTACTGGCGCTTTAATTGGAACACCCGCTGCCATTAAAGCCATACACCCAGCACAAATACTTGCCTGGCTTGATGACCCATTACTTTCTAAAATTTCCGATACAACGCGAATTGTATATGGAAATTCTTCTTCAGTTGGAATAACTTGCGCTAAAGCTCTTTCACCTAAAGCACCATGTCCAATTTCTCTTCGTCCGGGGCTACCATATCTTCCTGTTTCACCAACGGAAAATTGTGGAAAATTATAATGTAACATAAATCTTTTTTCATCTTCAATTGATAAACCATCTAAAATTTGATGTTCACCTAAAGCTCCAAGTGTAACAACTGATAGACTTTGTGTTTGGCCACGCGTAAACATAGCTGACCCATGTGTACGTGGTAGTAAATCTATTTCTGTTGAAAGTGGCCTTATTTCCGTCATTTCACGTCCATCAGCACGTGTTTTTTCTTGAACAACTATTTTTCTAAATATTTCATATTCAATTTCTTCTAAAACAAGTTTTACTTTCGTAATTAATTCATTTAATTCTTGTTCTTTTAAATTTTCATTTTCGTTAGTATACTTATTTACTATGTCCTCTTTAACTTTATCAATAGCTGCATACTTTTCTAACTTATCTTCAATACGCATAGCTGTATTTAGTTTATCACTAGCAAGTCCATTAATTTCTGTTTTTAATTCATCTGTTATTTCTAAAACTTCATAAACCATTTTCTCTTTGCCACAGTCCGCAATAATTTGTTCTTGAAAAGCAATTAATTCTTTAATAGCATCATGTCCAAACATAAGTGCTTCGAGCATATCATCTTCGCTTACTTCTTTACTACCAGCTTCAACCATATTTATAGCTTCTTTAGTTCCAGCTACAGTTAAATCTATATCACTAAGTTCCGATTGCTCTTTTGTGGGATTAATAATAAATTCTCCATTAATTCTTCCAACTTTAACTCCCGCGATTGGTCCATCAAATGGAATCTCTGAAATAGATACACAAAGTGATGATCCAAACATAGCCGTCATTTCAGGAGAATTATCTTGATCAACGGATAATACAGTGTTGATTATTTGGACTTCATTTTTAAAATCACTAGGGAACATTGGCCGCATTGGACGGTCAATCATTCTGGCTGCCAATGTTGCATTTTCAGTGGGGCGACCCTCTCTTTTAATAAAACCGCCTGGTATTTTACCAACCGAATATAATTTTTCTTGATATAAAACCATTAAAGGGAAAAAGTCTGACAAAATATTAGCTGTTTTTGAAACAACTGATGTACTTAAAATAACTGTATCACCATACCTTACCAAGCAAGCTCCATTTGCTTGTTTTGCCATCTCACCAATTTCTACAACTAAAGGTCTTCCTCTAAAATTTAACTCATATACTTTCTTCATTTTTACCTCCATGTATTTCAAAATAAAAGCACCCAAAAAAGAGTGCCTACTTTTATAATTATTTTCTTAATCCTAAACTTTTAATTATTTCACGATATCTTGTAACATCTTTTTTCAATAAATAGTTTAGTAAACTACGTCTTTGACCAACTTTCTTTAAAAGTCCCCTTCTTGAATGAAAATCATGTTTATGTTCTTTTAAGTGTTCAGTCAAATTATTAATTTCTTCTGTTAAAATTGCAATTTGAACTTCGGGTGAACCAGTATCTCCTTCATTTCTTGCATATTTTTTAATAATTTCTTGCTTTGCTTCTTTATTTAAAGCCATCTTAATCTCCCTTTCTTTTATATTCGCTTATTCTGAGTAAAAGTCAGGAAATCAATTACCAAGAATAAGTATATATATAATATACACTATATTTTATTATTTAGCAACCTTTTTTATTTAAGAAAAGAAAAAAGTTGAAAAACAACTATTTTTCACAACTAAGGCCAATTTGTTTATAAATTAACTCAACATCAGACAATTTTACTTTACCATCTTTAATAATTTGTTTATTAGATGAATCAGCTTTAATCATTTTATCAGTATCAACTTTACTATAATTAATGTTTAAAGTACTAATTAAAGTATCATCTTCGATTTCTACACTATAATCATAATACTTAATTCCATTATATGGTTTATAAATTGACTCAGCCTCTTTTTTATATGTTTCCAATATATTATTATCATCACTGGTTACTTTTTCAATACTTTTAAGATTAGTAACATACTCATCTTTATAATTAACAATATAAGTCAAATCCATTTTTATTCCAGATTGACTTAATGATTTTGTACAAGTCATTGTTTTCTCTTCTTTGACGCCACAGCCAGTCAATAAACAAATGTTTATTAAAAAAATCGGTAATAAAATCTTTTTCATATATTCTCCTCTATAACTATTAATAGTATATCATAAATTTATATTTTTTTGACTTTTTAACTTAAAATATTTTCCAGGGCTTAATTTTAGTTATGTCTTTATTATAAGTCTTATAAATTGCTAAACAATTGTTATTACTATCTTTAAATACTATTATATCTTTCTCATATCTATTTTGCAAAATTGCCCCATTTTTAATTTTAGAAAATAGGAAATCATCAACAATAACATGTTTATAATTTGTTAAACAATCCCCTATACTGATTATTTTATAATTATTATTCTTTATACTATCTATATCATAACTTTGATCTATACTAAAAATTCCCTGTTTAATTCGATTTAAACTTGACATAATACCAACTGTATTTAGTTTTAATGCTATATCTCTAATCAAACTTCTAATATATGTTCCTTTACTAACTAGGCATCTAAACTTAAAAATCGTTTTATTATTCTCATATATAATATCGCTTAATAATTCTATCTGCTTTATTTCAACTGTTCTTTTAGGAAGATCTATTTTTTTATTTTCTCTTGCATATTCATACATCTTTTTACCATTTAGTTTAACTGCTGAATAAATAGGTACTTCCTGATTATAAACGCCTAACATACTATTTAATGCTTCAATAATTTGCTCTTTATCAACTTGTACGTTATGTTCTTCTAAAATATTTCCTGTACTATCTAAAGTATCAGTATTAAGTCCTAACGTAACTTCGGCAATATATTCTTTTTCAGTAGATGTTAGTATTTCTACCAATTTTGTTGCTTTACCAATACAAAGTACCAAGACACCAGTTGCCATAGGATCTAATGTTCCTGTATGCCCTATTTTTTTTATATTTAAAATCTTACTAACTCTATTAACAACATCACGACTAGTATAACCTGCTGGTTTATTTATAATCAATATTCCATCCATTAATATCACCTAATCTAATATAACATATTTAAATAAAATTCTAAAGAAAAACATATGCTATTTTACATATGTTTTAACTTTCTCATCAGTAAAGCAAATTCCATTATATTTATCTTGTAAATATGAAATTGGTCCTTCAACATTATCTATAGTTTTTTGGAATTCAGTCAATTCGCTTTCGTTTACATAGCCATTGCTTTCTACATAAATAGAAAACTCTGGAGCTACAATACCTTTGATTATATATTGTGCGCCAACAGAAGTTTGAGTAAAATTAACAGGATAATTATACATAAAATGTTTTGCATCATAACCTATTTCCTCAAAATCATATTTAGTACAATTGTTAAAAAAGTTCCTAGTATTTTCATAAATATTCCAAGCATTAGCCAATTCATTTGAAATCAAATTACCATTTTCATCATATGTATTAGTAACTGAAATTAACTTGCAATATTCATTAAAAGTATAGTTAGCTACTTTTTTATCAGTCTCATCTATAAATAATCCAGATAATTCAAATAAATTATTTTTATCTAACTTTGTACCAAAAAATTCTGATACTGCAACTTTTGAAATATCCTCGCTCACAATTAAACTCATAACATTGTCTACTTCTGTTTTAGTAGTTGTTAAATCACTAGGAATTAAACCTTCATTTATAAGTTTATTGCATTCATCAACACTTATATATTGGCAATTTGCCATAAATGCAAAAGAATAAACAGAACCCATGTCAACCATATTCGAAGAATCTTCTACTCTCTCATTTAAATATGCATAATAATTATTAACAACATTTTTTATATCCTCAGCTGTTACAACAATTCTATTAACTTGATTATTTTCGTCTGTACCAATTGATATATCATTAATATCAGAGGTTTCTGTTGTGGCACTTGATTCATTGTTAATAGTTGTTCCTGGTGCCTCAGTTGATTCATTCGAATAATGACTATTTTCGATTGAATCATCTACCTTGATATCATTATTTAAACCAATTGTCCCATCTTCATTAATAGTAGCTGATGTAATTTCAGTTGTACTCACAATAACATGAATATCATCACTATTCTGTTCTTTTCTAGTATTATCATGTTCTTCGTTACTATTTTCATTTGAATTTGCCTTAACTAATACAATTGCTGTTGCTAATACTGCTAAAGCTGTTGCACTACAAATTATAATTCTTTTCTTTCTGCTAGCTTTTTTTTCTTGTTCTTCTTTTTCTTGTTCTTCTAAATCCGGATCATAATAGCTATTAGAATTCATAATAAATTTCCACCTTTCAAGAATCGCCTAATATACTAACACCTTTCATTAATTTTGTCAATATAAATATTGAAAATATTGAAATATTAAATATATATAATATATATTTAAATTATTGTTGCTTAATGCATATACTAGATATAATTAGTTTAAAATAAGTTAAATTTCACAAAATATTCCTTTATATTTATTTTTTTGCAAATGTCTTTTGATGAAACTTTGATTCGACTTCATCAGCTTCGCATCGTAAAAAGCACGATTTTTGCCTATAATTATCGCAACGAATTCCTATTTCTTGTTCTAATCTATCAGCTTCTAATTCTAATTTTTCACCTTTTTCAAATAAATGTAAAGCTCTCAATGATTTAAACCACGAATATTTCTATTTTCTCGCATGACTTCATCTAAATATTTTTTAATATAATCAGGTTTATCTATAGTTTTAATACCAAACCCTTTTGCTTTTTGTTCAGAAACTATTACATCTAACAATATTTTAAACTATTCAGCAACATATGTCTATGACAAAATTCTGTATTATCCTCATAACACAATAACAATGAATTATCTAATTCTTTATAAACTTGCTCAGGATCTAATTTAGCTAATACTTGTGAATAATACTCTTTAATATAAAATCTATTATTTTATTCTTCTAGAATAATACCAATGTTGTTATTTCATATTTACCAAAAATATAGTTTAGATGTCAATTTAGGATAGCTTTTACCGTTATAATTTGCATCTTTACCTCTGTTACCAGAAATTGCATAAGTTCTATAATGATTTGATTGCCAATTTTTATGGCTACTTGTACTAATCATTTTTTTACTTTCTAATTATCCCCATTATTCTCTTTAAATGTTATTATAACATAAAATATGTAAAAAGTCTTGGAATAATCAAAATTACTTAAAATTTAGCTATATTAAGTATACATCAGATAAATTGTAATAAATCAAGTCACGAATTATTCGAATTGTATTCTTTATTATATAGGTAGTAATCCCATTTATAAATTTTAAGAACTTAAAAAAATCAACAATCTATTTTTAGAAAGGTGATTTTCTTTAAACTTCTAAGTTAAAAGTTAGAAGGTATTTCCTACTGGTGCCTCTAGTGGTCAGATACCGAACCCCTACAAAGGCAAGTTATTCCACCTCAAGTACAGCCTAATTATACTGCACAATTTTTAACAATGAAACAAATTTATAACAAAAATATAACGCTTTTATAACAAATTTATTTTAAAGCTTAAACAGACTACAATTTTGAACTTCTCGAATCAAATTCAGATAAAGATTTATAATTTATTATCGTGCTTAAACCCTTCATTTGATTATCCACTAAAAATCTTCGCAAATCTTCTGGAATTATCATTGTATAATATCTTAAATTTTGATTAGATATACTTTGAGGACATTCCTTTAAATTCGTGTAATCATCAAAAGTAGTCTTTTTGTGATTTCCATAAAACTGTTCATCATTTTTTAATGTATTATTAAGTGGTAAATCTGTTAAGAAAGCTTGCCAATCAAAAGCTAAATCTAAATTATAAAAAATATTATCTTTCACTTGATTCCACGCATGGAGGGTACTAACGCCATATCCACCAACTAAAAAAGTTTCAATTCCAAGATAATTCAATATTATTTTAAGAGTTAATGCATATCCTTGGCAAACAGCTACTCCACTAAAAAAACTACCTTTCAAGCTTCTTGTAAGTGATTCATTTGCATTTTCATTTATCCATACTAAGTAGGTTACAATGACACAAACTGTAACGATTTTTGCAATTGTATTTTCTGAATCATTTGTAATATTCTTAATATTTTGTAAAGTACCATATATACTAATTAATTCTTCTAAACTATAGCCCTCTTTATTTAAATCATCTACAAATTGATATTTTATTTTTTTATTTATAGCTAATCTATCAAGTATCTCTTCTGATAATCCATTACAAGTATTTAACTTTAGTATTACACTTCCACATTCATTTAATAAACTATATAAATTTTCATTTTTCGAAAGATCTGTAAAATCTTCTAATTCAATTTGCTCAAAATATCCTTCAGCAGAAAGTCCTTTTTGTTTTAAATAATTATAAAAATCTATATTTTTTTCTAAACTACTATTCATATATAATTTTTCTCCAATTCTTCATCTTATAATATTATATCTTATAAAATATAAAAAGTTTCGAAATAATCACGACCATTACTTGAAGATTTAGCCCCATCTCAAGTACATACTCGAAGTGGGGCAAAGTAAACCGAACCACAGGGGTTCGGATATATACTTTCTGGTGCGGGTGAAGGGACTTGAACCCCCATGCCTTGCGGCGCTAGATCCTAAGTCTAGTGCGTCTGCCAATTTCGCCACACCCGCATAAGTGGTGGACCTTGTAGGACTCGAACCTACGACCGCCCGGTTATGAGCCGGATGCTCTAACCAACTGAGCTAAAGGTCCATTGCATCACTGCTTTTATATAATATCATATTAGTATATAATATGCAATAATTTTTGAAAATATTTTGAAAAATTATGTAAAATAAAATATGCTATTTTTGGAGCATATTCAATAAATTTATTTTAAAAATATCTTTTTCTGAGTGTTTCTTTGACACCATGACACCTTTATAAGTAACAAGTTCTGATTGATGACCTTCACTTAAAATATCAACTGGAGTAATTTTATCTAACATAACAATTTTTTCTTTTTCGTAAACAATATAATGGAGCTTTATAATTTCATGAACTTTTTCGAACATAATATCCGTTGGCAATTTTAATTCATATGTTTTGGTTCCTAATTTTTTGTCAATTTTTACAACTTCGCCTAAAAAATTACCTTCTTTTAATGATGGATAATAATCAAAATATAATTTTTTATAGGCTAACATATTATATTTTTTTAGTGAACGTTCTAATTTCCTAAATTCATTTTCATTTATGTATTCAAAAATATAAGTTGCATTCATTATATCACTCCAACACTATTATCCACCTATCATACTATTTAAGATTAACACAAAATCAAATTTTTGTCAAACATATTTATATTATACGTAATATCATAAATAAAAAAATGCATAAGCATTTTCTTATTTGGTTGTATTATAAATAGTGTTGGTGCAGTAATAATATGAACCCCGTTTCTTGGACATAAGAGAAACGAGGTTTTTATTATGAGTAAATTAAGTTATGAAGATAAAATAAATTTATATAACGAAAGAAAAAATGGATGCTCTATGGGAACATTATCAAAAAAATATAATATTGCAGTACATGGCGTTCAATATTTATGTTGTTTAATAGACAAACATGGCTTTGATATATTAAGAACTACAAAAAATAGATATTATCCTATTTATGTGAAACAGAATGCAATAGATAGAGTATTGATTAATAATGAATCTATATGGTCAGTATCATTAGATATAGGTTTACATGGTGATGGTTTATTACATTCATGGATTTCAAAATATAAAGAAAACGATTATAATATAGTTGAACGAAAACGTGGAAGGAGTCCAACTATGCCTAAAAAAGAATTTAAACCTAAATCAAAGGAAACTTATTGTAAAAAACGAAAATGATTTATCTGATGAAAAGAATTATTCCAAACATTTAAAAAAAGACATGTCTCAAAAAGAAATAGTTCAATTTTTAATTAATACTGATTCTACTTTAAAAGCAACATATGAATGTTATCAAGGATTAATTAATTCACTTAAAGAAAATAACTTTAATAAATTTAAATCCATTACATTTCATCAAAATAATAATATTTCAGGAAAAATGAAACTAGCTTTGAAATTATATAAAGAAAATATCAATTATATTGAAAATTCTTTTAAATATGATATTAACAATGGCATAATTGAAGAAACTAATAATTTAGTTAAATGTTTAAAAAGAATTGCCTTTGATTACAGAAAATATGATTATTTTATTTCTCGTATATTCTTAATTAAGGGCATTATAAAAGGATGATTTCCTATCATCCTTCATTATCAATTCTTTTATCAAATTTATTGTTCGCCAACACTATTTGACAAAGAACCTTTTATTATTTAACTTCTCTACTTTTTCCAGTTAATTTATATCCTTGTTTGATTAATGAAATATCATTTTGACTTCTACTCCATTTATAATCAATAGTTCCATTTATATAAGATTTAGTTCGTGAACGATAATATGTAACCTTTTTAAATACAGCTTCTTCTTTATATTTTGTAACTGTCTTTGAGCAAACATTATTATCCTTACTTTCATAACCCTCTGGACATGTATATGTTTTTGTTTCGATTGCTGGAATTGTTTCAGAGTTACTCTTTGTTTTATAACATTTATTACCACTTAAAGTATAAGTACTGTCTGGACATGTATATGTCTTATTAGCAATTGCATCAGTAGTATAAGTATTATTAGCATTTTTAACACAGCTTGTTCCAATTCTATCATATCCGCTTGGGCATGTATATGTAACGTTTGGCGTTGCTACTATTGTATCAATATCTTGAACAGTTTTAACACATGTCGTTGAATTTAATAATGAATAGCCACTAACACTACAATATGAAGATGTATGTGGTGTTGCTGATATATTTATAGATTTTGAACATATAGAACCATTTTTTGTATAACCACTTGGACATGAATAATTAGCAGTAGCAGTTTTTGTTGTTGTAGCTGATTTTACGCAATAATCATCAGTCAATTTATAACCGCTTGGACATGAATACTTTTTAGTAGCAGGTATACCTACCTTTTTAGTACAAGTCGTTCCATTCTTTGAATAGCCACTTGGACATGTATATGAAGTATTCAATTTTCTTGTATATACATTATATGTATAAATATATTTATTAGTACATGGACTAGTACAACTAGAATTAATCTTTACACCAGCTGGAACATATTTTGTTGTATTATTTGAAGATAGACTTTGATTATAAGAAGTTATTTGCCTTGAATATACCCAATCTCCATAACTACTGTTTGTTGTTGCTGGTATACTAGTAGTTGTAAAACATATACTACCATCTTTTGAATAACCACTTGGACATGTTAATGTTTCATTGGCCAATCTAATTTCTTCATTATATTTATAACATTGTGTACCATCACGTTTATAACCGCTTGGGCATGTGTATGTTACATTAGCATTAACAACATCTAATTTACTACATCTTGCACCATTTAATACATACATACTGTCTGGGCATGAATATGTCGTATTAACAATAGCTGGCATTGTTTGACTATTATTACTATATCTATAACAAGTAGTCCCATTTTGAACATAACCAGATGGGCATATATAATTAGTAGTTGGTGTGGCTGGAATTGTTTCAGAATTATTTATCGTTTTATAACATTTTTTACCACTTAATGTATAAGTACTATCTGGACATGAATAATTTACTTTTTCAGTTGCATTAATTGTTTCAACAATATCCTTTTTCTTGATACATTGTTTACCATTTAAAGTATATGTGTCATCTGGGCATGAATACTTAACATTTTCTGTAGCATCGACTGTAATTACTGATGTGCTTTCAACAACTTGAATATATTTGTCGAATTCATTTTCAACCTTACTTTCGACCTCATTATAATCGGTTTTAGAAATAATGTTTGTTGTCCATTCAGACCATTCGCCAAATTCTCCCCATTTACCATCAATAACTAATTTATATTCGTATTCATAAACTGGATTTACTTCTCCACCTTTTGGTGGTTCATAAGGCTTTTGTGTTTCACAGATTGTTGTTTGACAATAATCATAACATCCCATATGAACTAATAAATAGTCTTCATAATCAGAACATTTTAAATTAACTTTCATCAAATATTCATTATCTGTTTTAGTAACTGTTACATATGAGGCATCAACATCACATGATTTCCCATTACTATCGACAAAAGGCAAAATAATTTTTTCATCAAGCATTTTTTTCAAAGTAATTTTTACTTGATCGCCTTTTTTTTCTGGCAATCTTGATAATGTGAAATAATCTTTTGCACTAGATTTCATCATCATAACGTTTTGATTAAATAATTGGTTAGCAAAAGCTTCACTATTAATCCCACCACCAAATTCATAATCATCTAAAGCATCTTTAACCGCATTTTCAATACTATTATCAACATAATTTGTAACAAAATTCTTTGTTGGAAATAACCATAATAAAATAAATACAAATAAAGCAACAAACAATACTTGTAAAATTATGTCTCTTATTGAAAAGCTATCTCTTCTATCATCGTACATAAAAATTCCCCCTTCTTTAAAAGTTATGGTTGCTATAATAACATAGAAAACGTCATTTGTCAACAAGATTTAAATATTATTTTAAATCAATTTTTGCAATCGTACAGCCATTATTATAATAATATGATTTGAACTCCAATATTTTTCTATTTTTCTTTAAAGTTTCAAAAGTAATTTTTTTTATAATTCCCTTGCCAATACCATGAATAATAACAATAAAATTATTTTGCATTTTATAATTATCATTAATGAAATCATTAATAGCAACTCTTGCTGTTTCTGAATCAAAACCATGAAGATCAATAGTTGGCAAATTATTTATAAAAATTATTTGATCAAGTCTATCCATATTATCACAACCTAGCGCCTTGCAATGCCTATTATAAACTATTGACCTTGTTATTTCAATAAATTTAGTTATTTTCCTTACTTATTTAACTTTTGCTTGTCACATTTAAGAAATTTTATCATTTCTAAATATTTATATATAATATCTTAAAAATCCAGCAAAAAAAGCTTATTTTTTTAAGCTTTCCTTAATTTTAGCTTGCGCCGCAGCAAGACGTGCGATTGGAATTCTAAATGGTGAACATGAAACATAATTTAAACCAATTCGATGGCAGAATTCAACACTACTAGGTTCTCCACCATGCTCTCCACATATTCCTAAATCAATATCTGGTCTTATTCTCCTAGCCTTATTAATAGCAACACGGACAAATATCCCAACACCATTTTCATCAATTTTAGCAAATGGATCACTCTCGAATATTCCCTTACTATAATAGTCTTTTAAATATTTACTAGCATCATCTCTAGAAAAGCCATAAGTAAGTTGTGTTAAATCATTTGTTCCAAAACTAAAGAATTCCGCATCTTTAGCTAATTCATCAGCGATAATAATAGCTCTTGGAACCTCAATCATTGTTCCAACCATATATTTTAATTGAGCGTTGTTCTTTGCAATAATTTCATTGGCTGTATCAGCAACAATTTGTTTAACATATTTTAACTCTTGGACATCGCCGATTAAAGGAATCATAATTTCAGGTACAACATTAATACCTTTTTTTATAACATTTATAGCCGCTTCAATAACAGCTTGTGTTTGCATTTTTGTAATTTCTGGATATGTAACTGATAATCTACAACCACGATGACCCATCATTGGATTAAATTCCTTTAACGAATTAACACGATCTTTCAAACTATCAAATGTCGTTCCTAAACTTTTAGCTAATTCTAATATTTCTTCATCAGTATGGGGTAAAAATTCATGTAATGGCGGATCTAAATAACGAATAATGACAGGATTTCCATTCATAACTTCAAATAATTTTTCAAAATCATCTCGTTGATATGGTAAAATTTTTGATAAAGCTTCTTCCCTTTGTTCTAAATTTTCAGCCGCTATCATTCTTCGAAAATTAAAAATACGATCTTTATCAAAAAACATGTGTTCTGTTCGACATAAACCAATTCCCTCAGCTCCAAATTTTTTGGCCATTAAAGCATCTTGTGGTGTATCAGCATTAGCTCTAACTTTCAAAGTTCTAATACTATCGGCCCAAGCCATAAAAGTTTCAAAATTTCCACTAATATCAGGCGCAACTGTTTTAACCTGCTCACCATAAACATAACCTGTTGATCCATCAAGTGATAAATAATCTCCCTCTTTAAAGATAATGCCATCTGGCGTTGTTAATGTTTTATTATCTTCATCAATAATTAAATCGCTACAACCACTAACACAGCATTTACCCATTCCGCGAGCTACAACAGCTGCATGTGATGTCATTCCACCACGGATTGTTAAAATACCATTAGATGATGTCATACCTTTTATATCTTCGGGTGAAGTTTCTAATCTAACTAATAATGTAGCTTCTCCTTTAGCTTTAGCATTTTCACAATCTATTGAATTAAAATAAATCTTTCCAGTTCCGGCCCCAGGTGAGGCTGCTAACCCTTTAGCGATAACTTTAGCGTTTTTTAAAGCCTCAACATCAAATTTAGGGTGCAATAATTGATCTAGCTGATTTGGTTCAACTTTAAGTAAAGCTTCTTCTTTAGTTAATAATCCTTCATTAACCATGTCAACAGCAATTTTAATAGCAGCATCTGCAGTTCTCTTTCCATTCCTTGTCTGTAACATAAATAGTTTACCATTTTCAATAGTAAATTCCATATCTTGCATATCCTTATAATGATTTTCTAATCTTTTGGCAATATTTTCAAATTCACTATAAATATTAGGCATTATTTCACGCAAAGTTGAAATTGATTTTGGTGTTCTAATTCCTGCAACAACGTCTTCTCCTTGGGCATTAATTAAATATTCTCCAAACAATTTATTTTCTCCATTAGCTGGATTCCTAGTAAAAGCAACACCTGTCCCCGAATTTTCACCACTATTACCATAAACCATTTCTTGGACATTAACCGCAGTTCCCCATGATGACGGAATGCCATTCATCTCACGATAAACAATAGCCCTTTCATTATTCCATGATCTAAAAACCGCTGTAATAGCCTCAACTAATTGTTGGCGTGGATCTTGAGGAAAATCACTACCAGATAATTCTTTATATATTTTTTTAAATTCTTCTGTAATTGAAAACATATCATTTTCGGTTAATTCGGTATCATACTGAATACCTTTAGATTTTTTTATATTATCTAAAACGCGTTCAAATGATGCTTTTGAATACCCTTTAACAACATCAGCAAACATTTGGATAAATCGTCTATATGAGTCATAAACAAAACGTTTATTGTTAGTTATATTAGTAAAGCTTTTAGCAACTTCATCATTAATACCAAGATTTAAAACTGTATCCATCATTCCTGGCATACTAGCAGGAGCCCCACTTCTTACCGATACCAATAATGGATTATTTAAATCACCAAACTTTTTACCAGTTTTTATTTCTAATTTACTAATTTGTTCGAATACTTCATTTTTTACATCTTCACTTAAAGTTTCATTATCTGCATAATATTTATTACAAGCTTCGGTTGTAACTGTAAAACCACTTGGAACAGGTAAACCTATGTGAGTCATTTCGGCTAAATTGGCGCCTTTTCCTCCAAGTAATTCACGCATATCTTTATTACCTTCATCAAAAGAATAAACATATTTTGTCATATCTTAAACCTCCTATTTTATTCTTTACATAGTATAACAAAAAAAGGAAAAAAAGACAAGAAATATTGTCTTTCTAATATTATAATTATTTTTTAGCTCTTGGATGTGTGTGGATATATATATTTCTTAACCTCTCACTAGTAACATGGGTATAGACTTGCGTACTAGATAAACTTTCATGTCCCATTAATTCTTGAACTGTTTTTAAATCAGCACCACCTTCGAGTAGATGTGTTGCAAATGTGTGTCTTAAAGTGTGTGGGGTAACTTTAACTTTAATTTGGGCTTGCTCCTGATATTTTTTAATTAGAATTTCAATAAAACGTGGAGTTAATTTTGTACCATTTTTATTTAATAACAAATACTCGGACTTTTTAATATCTAATTCGTTTCGGCTATTGTTTAAATAAAGATTTATTTTTTTAGTACAGATATCTCCATACAAAACATATCTTTCTTTATTACCCTTACCTAAAATCTTAATTTGCCTATCAGTAAAGTTAATGTCCTTTAATTTGATATTAACTAATTCACTAACTCTAATCCCAGTTGAATAAAGTAATTCTAAAATTAAACTATCTCTAATTCCATAGATAGTATCTAAGTCTGGACATGACAATAATTCTTCCAAATCATTAGTATATAAAAAAGTTGGTAATTTTTTATCTAATTTTGGATTAGAAATTAAAACCATTGGGTTGTTATTAATAACTTCCTCATTATACAGATATTTAAAAAAAGTTCGTAAACTACTAATATAACGTGAAATCGTTTTTTTTGAATACTGATGATTATGTAAATGAACCAAGTATTCTCTAATACATTGATATTTAACATCTTTAATATTATTGGTTTTTCTATCATTTAGAAATTCAAAAAAATATTCAATATCTCGTTTATAATTATCTATAGTTAAATTGGAGTATTTTTTTTCATATTTTAAATAATCTAAAAATTTAAAAAGCCATCTTTTCAAATTAATCACCTAATATTATTATATCACTTTTTCTTTTGATAATTTTAATTCAATATAATCAATCACTCTTTTTGGATTTTCGCATATTTTTTTATATAGTTTGGGATGATTACGTAGTTGCTTTATAATTTCCATTTCTGATTTAGAAATTTTAAAACAATATGTTACTTCTTCCTCCAAGATAGCATTGACATCATTGCCTAAAATATAATTAGGTGTTAAATTTAACACTTCAGATAATTTTACTAATTTTTCCATTTTAGGTTGTTCCTCGCCACGTTCATAATGTGAAATAGCTACTTTTGATACACCTACCAATTTTCCTAATTCTTCTTGTGTTAATCTTCGTTTTAGTCTTTCTTCCTTTATTCTATTTCCAATAATCATAAAACACCTCTATTATCCATTTGTTAACTATATTATACCAGTAATATTTATATTTTTTAAATAATTAACTTTAAATTAACATTGACAAATTATTAGAATTTATACGTTTTTATAATTTTTATTTAAAGATAGAAAAAAACAGACTATTCATCTGCTCTTTTACTAGATAAAAAAGTAACTTTTTCAGCAATTATTTCTACAGCTTGTTTCTTAATGTTTTCATCTAATTCAATATTTCGTGTTTGTAAATGCCCTTTAACACCAATTAAATCACCCTTTTTTACATATTCAGCTGTATTTTCGGCAATTCCTTTCCATAAAACACAAGGAATAAAATCAGTATCATATTCTCCATTAATATTTTTATAAGTTCTTGGAACTGCTAAAGTTATGTTTGTTACTTTATTACCATTATCAGTTTCTCTAAGTTCGGGGTCTTTAACAAGTCTCCCTACTAAAACGGTTTGATTTAACATAAATTCTCTCCTTTCACATACAATATACGTCTTTGTTTTACTATACGCAAATGGCAAATTTTCAAAATCTGTAAAAAATATAGTTTAGTTTTTTTGATTTTGTTTAACAAAAATTTCTAATTTTATATTGAAAATAAAGCTAAATAAAAAAATTATTACTAAAAATAATTTTTTAACAAAGCATTTAATTCAACTGCATATTCCATCGGAAGTTCTTCTCTAAATCGATCAATGAAACCCATAATTAATAGTTCCCTAGCTTTATCTTCTGTTAATCCTCTACTCATTAAATAAAATAATTTTTCTTCATCAATTTTAGAAACCGTTGCTTCATGTTCGATAATTGATGAAGTATTGGCAATTTTATTTTGGGGAATTGTATCGCTTTTGGAATTTTTATCTAAAATAATCGTATCACATTTAACTGTACTTTTAGAATTAGTAGCGCTACTTACAATATTAACCGTTCCCCGATAAGTTGCATTACCACCATTACACGCAATGGATTTACTAATAATATTACTAGTTGTATTAGGAGCTAAATGAATCATTTTAGCGCCTGTATCTTGAATTTGATTTTCGCCAGCAACCGCAATAGAAATACAATTTCCTTTCGCATATTCACCTGTTAAAATGCATGATGGATATTTCATATTAACTTTCGAACCGATATTTCCATCAATCCACTCCATCAAACCACCACTATCGACAGTAGCTCTTTTAGTAACTAAATTATAGACATCACTTGACCAATTTTGAATAGTGGTATAACGACACTTTGCATTTTTTTTAACATATATTTCGACAACAGCGGCATGAAGAGAATCCGACGTATAAGTTGGAGCTGTACATCCTTCCATATAATGCAAATCACTATTTTCATCAACAATAATAATCGTTCGCTCAAATTGTCCCATATTTTTACTATTAATACGGAAATAACTTTGAAGAGGCCTATCTAATGTCGTATTAGGTGGAATATAAATAAAGGTTCCGCCACTCCAAACGGCTCCATTTAACGCTGTATATTTATTTTCATCATATTTAACTAAATTATTAAAATATTCTTGAAAAAGTTCTGGATATTTTTTTAAAGCAGTATCTGTATCACAAAAAATAACATTTTTATCAACTAATTCTTTTAACATATTATGGTATATTACTTCACTTTCAAATTGGGCACCAATTCCAGCTAAATACTTTTTTTCGGCATCAGGTAACCCAATTTCATTAAAAGTATTCCTTGCTTCATTTGGAACATCTTGCCAATTATCATGAATCTTATTATCAATTCTTTTATAATAATTTATGTCATTAAAATCAATCTTTAATTCTGGTCCAAAATCAGGATTATTTAATTCTAAAAATTTTTCTAAGGATTTTAATCTAAAATCTAGCATCCATTTAGGTTCACCCTTTATTTTTGAAATTTCTTTGATTGTCTCTTTTGTTAATCCTATTTTTTTCACTAAATCATCACCATTCTTAATTAGTTATAAATAATTTTTTTCTTTTAAAAGTTTCTCAATTCCCCACCATGGTAATAAAGCACATTTTTTTCGATTTGGTTGCTTATATATATCATCATACGCATTTGCTTGTTCCAAAATTGTCGGATTATATTCTTTTTCATCAATCATATTACTATAATTTTGATATAATTCTTTAACTTCTTCTAGAGTCTTACCGATTAATGTATCAATCATAATCGATGTTGCACTTGTACAAATAGCACATGCTTCCCCATCAAAACGAATATCCGTTATTACATCATTTTCAAGTTTTATCATTAAATCAACTTCATCAATACAACTTTCATTATTCATATTTATTTTAATATATGTATCATCAGCAATTAAACCTTTATTTTTAGGATGCTGATAATGTTCTAATATTAATTCCCTTTTTAAATTACTATCCATAAAAATCCTCCAGTATTAATTTATCTTTAAGTATTATACTATAAACTTGTTTTAAAAAGCAATAAAAAAAGAGGTTTATCTAGCCTCTACAATTAGTTTAATTGCGGTTCTTTCTTCTCCTTCAATTACAATATCAGTAAATGCTGGAATGCAAACTAAGTTTTTACCAGATGGAGCAACGAATCCACGTGCGATGGCGATAGCTTTTATTGCTTGATTTAATGCTCCAGCCCCGATTGCTTGTATTTCTACTTCTCCTTTTTCTCTAAAGACATTAGCTAAAGCTCCAGCCACTGAATTAGGATTTGATTTAGATGAAACTTTAAGTGTTTCCATATTTATTAATTCCTCACTTTCTACAATTAAATATATGAGGCAATTATAAATTTATGACACACTATCTATATCGTAAAATTTTTTGAAATGAATCACTATTTTTTTCAATATTAGATATTAGCTGTGATAAAGCAAGATATTTTTTTAAAGCATATTGTTTCGCTTTTCTAGTTCCCCACACCATCGAAAAACCATTATAATCGTGAATCATATCACAATCATTGTCATGATCACCGATTGTAAAAATGGCATTTTTTTGTAATTTAAGTTTATCTTCCAAAAATTTTATCGTTGTACTTTTGTTTACACCTTTTGGTATAAGACATATAAGATTATATTTAATTATATAATCTGAATGCTGTAAATATTGTTTAAAATATTTTTCTATCTCTAAAATAATGTTTTTATAATCTATGTCTTTTACCTCAATAATACGATGATCAGGAAATTTATCTGTTCCAGAATTAATATCAATAATCCTTATTTTTGAATTGTATTTGAGTTTTAAATAAGTAGAATAATCCAAATCATTTTTATTTAATTGATAATGAATAAGTGACTTACCATCACTATCATATAAAGCAACTCCATCGCCACAACTTATATAATCATATGGAATTTTATTTCTTATTACTTCTGATTTAATACTAGAATATTCTCTACCTGTTGATAACATAAAGATATTACCGCTTTGTCGAAATTCCTCCAACTTTTTTAAATTAATTCTAAATGTTAAATCATCCATAAATAATGTTTGATCATAATCACTAACTAATAAATTCATATTTTTTCACCCTTTGAGGAAATATTATACAATAAATTTTAATAAATAGATATCATTTTTGTATATTTTCAATTTTTTTACATAAAAATATATTGACAACATTATGAAATTAATGTAATATTAGTAGTGCCTACTTAATGCAGATGTAGTTCAATGGTAGAACCTCAGCCTTCCAAGCTGACTACGGGAGTTCGATTCTCCTCATCTGCTCCATTGAGGTTAATACTCGCACACTAGAAATAGTTGGCGAGTTTTCTTTTATATAAAATAAGTCTGTATATTTGATAATATATGGGCTTTTTTCATATATAAAGGAGTGATGAAGAATTTATGAAAACGACCATAGAAACTTTAGATTTCCCCAGTGATATTAAGAAAAAACTAAAAATGAAAGTTAGTACTTCTAATTTAGATATTAAGTTTTTATCGGGACATATCATCAAATTTAACAAAACTAATTTAAGTGTTAGAGAACCACATAGAATAATCGTTAGTAATTTAAAAAACACTTTAATTGCATTACTTTATGATGATATAGAAAAGGTTTATTTACCTAGAGAGAATGCAATAGTTTCATTTACTAAATACATTACTATCTTAAATACAATGAATGGTTTTAAGTAAGTATTACATACTTATTGCAACAATTTTGCATATTTTCTTCCTACTTTTTACATGAATTTTACATAAAATTTGCCTAGACTTTACCTGATGGTTGTGCTAAACTTGATATAGTAGAAAATAATTCTACCTAAAGAATCCGACTTATATAAAAATTTTTAGTTGTTTTATACACAAGGGAAAATACTCTCTTGTGTTTTTTAGTTTCTTCAAAAAGAAAGGAAAGTGAATGAAACAGGAAGAAACAGAAGTAATTTGTGGTCTTTATCCTCGTGTATCAACTGAAGACCAGTCAAGATTTGGCCATAGTTTAGATGAACAAGAAGATAGACTACGAAAGTTATGTGAATTTAAAGGTTACAAGATTTATAAAGTGTATCGAGAAGAAGGAGTTTCGGCAAAAAACACTAATAGACCAAAATTTCAAGAAATGATAGAAGATATGAAAAGTGGAAAAATAAATAAGATTATTGTTTATAAGTTAGATAGGCTAACTCGTTCTATTAGAGATTTGGAAACTATATGTACTATGTTAGAAGAATATAATTGCAGTTTAGAAAGTGTTGCAGAAGAAATAAACACCGAAACTGCAAATGGTAAATTCTTTATTCGTATGCTTACTATACTTGCTCAATTAAAAATTGAGAGAACAAGCGAATGGAATGGAGAATTCCAACAATATTTAAAAATTGAGCCATGCAAAATTGTCGCATTAGAATATAGTTTGTCACAGATGTTGTCAAATAAAAATATTTCTAACAAAAAAGAAAGATTATTATTTTTAAAAAATATGGTGTTGTGTATGGACCAACTCAATAGGAATTTACCTATTTACGATTTATCATCTAATCGTGAATTTAATAAAGAAAAAATACTGGAATTAAATTTATAAAATCCATTAATAAACCATTTTGACAAAAAAATCGTAAAATACGATTTTTTCTTTCATTAATTTTTTTTATTTTTCTAACATCTTTTTACTTAAATCTAATATCTCTTGCAATTCATATACATTGTCATCTTGACTGATATGTCCTTTATTAGAAACAATTATCGTATTAGCATCCAATTTATTTTTAAATTCCTTTTCCTGTTCTAATGATACAAAATAATCATCATCAGAAAAAATACAATATATATTATTAGTAAAATTTTTTATTTTATCGAAACTAATTGGTTCATTAAGCCAAGGATAAGCAATATTATATAATTCTTCATCTTCAATAGCTTTTGGTAATAGATCAAGCCATGGTGTAATAAATAGCAAACCACCTATTTTAGTTATATCTTTTGCTTCTAAATATCTCATAATTGTTTGACAGCCTATACTATGTCCTATAAAATAAGTATTTTCATCAAGATTATTAACTTTTGAATTTAACATTTCTACCCAAGAACTTATTGTAGGTGATTCTGTATTTGGCATATTAAATCTAATAACTTCATTATCATTATTACTTATTTTTCTATCTAACCAAGGATACCATCCATCATCACTAGTACCTCCCCAACAATGTACTAAATAAACTTTTTTCATAAAATTCCTCCTCGTATAATGTTTTTAAGTTGAAGCTAATTTTGACATTTGGAAAACCTATACTCGCATATTATTAAATTCACTGCACTTTTCTTCTAAAAGTTTAAAATCACAACATCTTTTAACTATATTAGAATTTAATGTACCATCTATATACTTATCATATAATTTTTTAGATCTCCCATATAATTTTTCATCATTACGATTTAACCAATAGATTTGTTCTTTTAATAGTTTTGTATATTTTTCCTCTGATTTGGTTAAACATTCTTTATCTAAATCTAATTTAACAATATTATTTTCAGTGACTGGTAGCATATTATTAAAATTAATTGCACCTAATTTACCATTATCTATCTTTAAAAAATCTAATTTAGATTTTAATTTTAAATGCTTTGACTTAGGACTAGATAAAGGCGCAAAATATTTACAACTATTAACTTCAAATAATACACCCACAAATGGTCTTAATTCTTTTTCATTGCAATTATAAGGAACTTTATCATCAAACTTTCTTAAGTAATTACAATATTCTGCATCTAATCTAACTAAAATTAAAGATTCTTTCATGATATCACCTTCAATAAGTATTATATACTAAAAAGCATAATAAAACTAGAGTGTGCTCTCTAGTTTCTTTTTTGAGTTCGCTGTTATGGCCGGAATCGCCGCTTTTTTAAGTTCCTATCAAAGCCGGAATCGCTTCTTTTTTAAGTTCCTCTTATAGTGGGAATCACTAGCTTTTTTATTGCCATAAGGCATTATTAGTATATGCATTTCTGCACAACATAATCGCTTATGTGCTAATAATATACCATAAAATCATGATATTGTCCATAATTATTCCAATATTTTTCTTCAATTAACAAAATTGAAAGGGATAAATGGTAAAATTCCGCATTTAATATCATTTTTTAAATTATCTTTAAAATTTATAGCGTCATCAATAGTACCTATAATTGTTCCATAATGAATAGGAACAACTAATTTAGGATTTATTATATTGGCTAATTCAGACGCTTCCTTATAATCCATTGTAAATTTACCACCAACTGGTAAAAAAGCAACATCACATTTAACTTTTTTCGCTTCTTCCGTTATATCTGTATCACCAGCAATATAATAACTTACATTATTAATAGTTATAATATAACCTACCCAATTATTTTCTTTTGGATGAAAATTTTTATTAGGATTATAAGATGGTATCGTCTCAAAATTTATATCATCCAATTTATAGTTATTATTTGGCAATACTTTCATTATATTTTCTTCTTTAAATCCTAAAGCTAAAACATCATTATATAAATCTAAGGTAATTACTATTTTAGTATCATCTTTCATACATTTTTTTATATCATCACTTGAAAAATGATCATAATGATTATGCGTTATAAAAATAATATCTGCATCATTTAATTGTTCATCTAAATTATAAGGATCAATATATATAATTTTGTTTTCAATAAATTTTATAGTACTATGACCTAGCCATTTTATATTTTCTAACATTTTTATTCCCCTATCTATTTTAATTAAAATTTTATATCTATTTAGTCTTTCGACACTCATTTTGTAAAATTAACATATCTTTTATTTCACTAAATGTTGTATTGGGTGGTAGTGGTGGATATTCAATTTGGATAATTTTATTCTTATTTTTTATATTATGTAATTTAGCAAAACAATCAATAGTATATTCTAACAATTCATCTTTACTATTAAAATCATAAATACCCCTATTTTTTGATGACGAATGTTCAAAATAAATATATCTATCATCACTCTCTAATACTAAAAATGAATGAACCATATGTGGAGATATAATTGCGTATGAACTTGTATTATAATCTTTACTTAAATAATATCTTTCTAATTCAACTTAATCAAAACAAATACCAACTTTATTAGTTAATATTTCTTCTATTGATGAAGTACGATATAGTTCTTGTAAATTATCCATTGTATTAATGTGAATATTATTATTAATATCCATCCAACCATAATTTATTTCATTCATTTGTTGCATAAAAATATTTAAATCCATACTTTTTCTTCCCGTCTATTTAAATTATTATATAATGCTATATTAATTGCTAATTATATCTAGCATTACAACATAAACTTAAGATATAAAAATATCTTTTTTATTTAACTTTTTTAATTACGACTTCTTCATTTGGATCAAATGACGAATGTGTTTTCATTATTTCTAAAAATTCATTATTATTTGCAGCGATATGAGCACCATTATCATTATATATAAATCCACCTGCTTTTTCTACAATGTATTGACCTGGTACATAATCCCAAAGTGAATCTTTTCTAAAGATTGTTGCGCTTAATCTACCACAAGCAACCCACGCATAATTTATTGCGGCACAGAAAAAATCACGGCAATGGGGATTAATTTGTTTCATTTTAACTTGACCAGATAATCTGTTTGGTCCTTCTACAGTATACAAACCTTTTCTTGAATCAAATGAATTAATTTTAATAGGATTATCGTTTAAATAAGCGCCACTTTCATCCGCATAATATAATTCATTTAGTTTTGGTAAGTATATAACAGCGGCACAAGTTTTCTTATCTCTTATACAAGCAACTTGTATACCCCATAAAGGAATATTATGAGCAAAATTAATAGTTCCATCAATTGGGTCAATTGTAAAACAATTATCTGTTAATTCATTGTTAGTATTATATTCTTCGCTAATTATTGAAAAATTTGGATAATTTTCCTTGATTTTACCAATAATATATTTTTCTATTTCATAATCAAAGTTTGTTACTAAATCACCTTTATCATCTTTAGCCTTTATCTCAAACTCATCATTTATTAAAAGACTAGCACTTTTTACTAATTCAATCAAAAACGCTAAATCTTTATTCATATATATTTCTCCTTTTAATTAATAATTCTCAATATCTTTTATCCCAAATTCAGGTATAATAACATCATCATCACAATTAATAATAAATTCAATTGCTTTGGCAACTTTTTCTACTTCCAATCCTGTTGAAGTATCATAATCATTTCCGGCTTTTTTAAAAATATTTGTTTGCATAAACCCAGGATAAAATCCAGTAACTTTAATTCCTTTTTTACTAACATCTTTTTGAATAGAGCGATTGAATCCTCGCATAGCCCATTTAGAAGCATTATAAACAGTTGAAAAGTCATCACTATCAAAACTTGCCTGTGAACAAACATTAATAATTAATCCATGACCAGATTCATACATATTTGGTAATATGGCTTTTGTCATATAAATAGGCCCTTTAGTATTTACATCTATACAATTACTAATTTGTTCATATGTATTTTCCGTTAAATCTCCAGCTAACCAAATACCAGCATTATTAATTAATATATCAATATCTCCTTGATTCTCAATAATCGTTTTAATAGTATTATTAACTTCAATAGGTTTAGTAATATCACAAGTATAGCATTCTGCGCTGGGAATTTCTTTTGAAATCCTCATAGAATTTTCTTCTGTTTTAGAAATGGTAATAACATTTTCTTTTTCACTTAATAACTTTGCTATTGCTCTTCCTAAACCATCATCTCCACCAGTTATAATAATATTTCTCATGATTTTTTCTCCTTTTTATTTTTTGATATAATTTTTAGCATCTAAAACTACACCATATTCTTCTAAAGCTTCTGATAAAAATTGACCTGTTTTCATGACAATTCTTTCATAATTATTTGCCTGTTCAAACAAATCAACTAAACTAGAAAATTCCTTTTCTCTTCTAGCAATAAACTCATCACTATTACCACGTCGCTTAAATCTTTCAACATATTCAGCAAAATTATCTCTTGTTGGACAAACTAAAATTACTCTTAAATCATTAATTTTAGACTTAATATCAAAATCGTCATAAGCACTAAATACATGATCAATAAATGGTGAAACAACAATTTTTCCTTCATTTAATAATTTAACTGCATCTTCAAGGAAATTTTTAGGATAATCAGGATTATTAGTTCTTAAATTGGCTGAACCTTTTCTTTGTTCAAGTGGTAAATGCCTTACTGATTCATCATAAATATATCGATAATCTTGAAAATCAAAATCAACAATATTATCATATCTATTCTCTAATTCTGTTTTTCCTGTTCCCATATAAGCCATAATTAATAATTTTGTCATTTTTATTGTCTCCTTTTTTGGTTTTGGTCAGTTAATGAAAATATTTCTGATAATTCTTCTAAGTGTTTTTTCCCCTTTTCAATCTTATCCTTGAATTCTGGCGTTTGTAAATAAGTATATCTTGTAATCCTTAATGCCATTTTTGAAATAGTATAACGAAGTCTCATTAATTGAAACATCTCATCAAAATTATCATATACTGATATTTCACTAAAATATCCTTTTAGGAATGGTTTTATTCTTTCTGGATCATAAAATGTTGACCAACAGGCTATTTCCCCTATAGGATTTCCTGCAACACATTCATCCCAATCTATAATACCAGATATAGTATTACTATCCGTTAATAAATTCCAATCAGCAAAATCATTATGAATTAAAACTGATACGTCTGAATTGAGTAATTCATTATTATCAAATAGTTTTAAAATTTTATCTGCTACATCTTTTGCTAAAATGTTATATGTAATTAATCTTTCAAGATTCTCTTCTAACCCAGCATTAATAGCATCTTTTAACGTTTGATGCTTTCCCACAAGTTTACCATTCTTAGCTAAATCATTATCAAAAGGACCAAAACCATTAACTTTTATTTTGTGAAGTCTTGCCATTGTTTTTCCCATTTCCATAACAAGTTGTTCCTCTTTTTCAGGATATTCTTTTAAACAAAACTGAACTGTATCCCCATTTAACTTTTCTATAACTTGATAAGAAATATCACTTTCGTTTTCTAATTCATGAATTAAGTAGGTTTTATATGCAGGAAGTCCATTTTCTAACGCCATTTGAGAAGCTAGACTTTCAGCATAAAAATAACCATTTTTAACGCCCTTTGGATGACATCTTATAATAACTTCTTTTCCACTTTCTAAAACACCAACTCTTATTGAATTAACATTTCCTAAACTAGTTTGTGCATTTTCATCAAAGGGTTTAATATAAACTAATTTATCTTCTTTTAATTCAGAATTAATTTTTTCTAACAAATATTCATTGGTTATAGCTGAATGTCTATCTTTCCATATCAAAGCTGCTTCTTCTGCACTTATTTTTCGGTCCGTTTGCCAATAAAAGCAATCGCTTCTATCAACTATTCTTTTATTAATATCATTTATATCCATTTTTATACCTACCATTCTAAATATATTTTACTTTTACAAAGTAATTAAAGATCATAAGTACCTATTTTCTTATTTTTAACATTATTATAAATATTATCAAATACTTCTAATAATGAATCAATCATAATTTCATTTTCTATTACATAACCAATCGCTTGATCATCACTAAATGAATCTACAAATAACTGCTTAGTACCATCACTTAAAACAAAAATTATAAAACCATTTCCAATTTTAGCATAATCGCTTTTATTATATTTTTTTACATCTTCTTCTTTTATTATGCCAATATATTTAGCATCATCTGAATTTTCTATAGTTTTTTTAATTAATTCATTTGCCAAAATACTATTCTTTTTAAATTCTGGTGTCATAATCATGCGATATGCTTCAACACCCCTTTTAAGTGCATTAATATGTTCATTAACATATACTTCTTCTAAAGGATTATTTATCCAACCATAATCTGGTGTTGCATCTAAACAATATACTTTGTCGCCAGTTTTTAAACTTGACATTTTTTCATTTAACCAATCGTAACCAACAATCTTTCTAGCTCTTTCTATCTCATCTTTTAATAAAATACTGACATTACCATAACCGCCATCAATAGTAATATTTTCACCATTTATAAAACTTGATTCAGATGTTGATAAAAAATATACTACATTGGCAACTTCATAAGGCTGAGCTATTCTACCAATTGGTGTAAATAATGGAGCCTCAAATTCTTGTTCTGGTGTATTCATATCAGTATTAATACTACCCGGAGAAATAGCATTGACACGAATATTTCTTCTTCCAAAATTTACGCAAAGACACTTCATCAAACTCACAACAGCACTTTTACTAATACTATAGGACATACTACCAAAAGCACCACTATAAGCATCATTACTAGACATAAGGACAATATTACCACCATTTTTAATATAATTTTGTAATGATGTAGAAATAATTAATTGGGAATAAAAATTACAATTCATAACTTCATTAAATTCCTGTAAATTAAAATTAACAAAATCATCATTCTCAGAAAATGTTCCAGCATTTAAAATTATACTGTCAAATTTAATACCGGCGACATCTTCAACAAGTTTATAACTATCAGAAATATTTCTAAAATCATAAGGTCCTATCTTTTTCATCTTATGAGAACCATATTCATTTACTAATTCATCAATCTTACCTTGATTTTCAAAAAAAGTTCCATAAACTGTATAGCCTTCTTTTAAAAATTTGATTGCTATAGCTCTACCTATTCCCCTTGATGCTCCCGTTACTAACACAACTTTATTTTCCATAAAATCTCCTTATCGTTTTATTTAATTAATCTTTATAAATATTCTAATAACTGTTTAAATTCTGTATAGCCACTTTCAGAATTTAGATGACCACCATTTTCAATCATGATTTGATTATCAGTTATAGTATCAGCAAACTCTTTTTCAGCTTCATATTTAACATAAGGATCATTGTCAGAATAAAAACAAACTATGTCATTACAATAATTTTTAACATTTGATAAATTATCAAAATACATACTCTCATTTACAGTATCATAATCTTTATCAATTCCAAGATAATTATTGAATCCACAAATAAAAACTAATCTTTTGACTTTTATTTTATTTTGAACTAAAAATTTACAAACAAATATTGGCGCTATTGAATGAGCAAATATAACTGTATTTTCGTTTATAAGATTTGCTTCAACATAAACACTCAAAAGTTTAGACCAATTTTCATAATTTTGATAACCAACACCTGTTGGAAAATCGGGCGTATAAACTACCCCCCCAATATTTTCAATTTCATTTCTTAACCAAGGAATCCAGTTTGAAAATGGGCTTCCAAAACTTCCATGTACTAATAAGTAATTATTTTTCATTTTCTATTTCCTCCTTTAGTATTTCGGAATATTTGTTTGAACCTTCCCAAACTATAACTGAATATAGATTATTTATATCTTTTAGTTCATTAATAATATAAATAGCAATATTTTCTATAGTTGCTCTTGTTCCTATTACATCGTCGATATATGTTTTATCTAATTTACTTATTACTGAATCAATCTTAGGATTAATTTGATGAAAATCTAAATTACCTACCATATTGTTAATTAATTTATCTACAAAATTAATTTCAATTTTAAATGTATGACCATGAATATGTTTCCCATGAGCAGAATCAATATTTTTAATTACGCAAAGTTTTGCCATTTTTTATTCGCCTCTTTCTTAAATGATAACTAATTCAATTATTATTTTTTTATTATCATATTTTGTTCAATTTTATTTTAATAATATACCACCATTTACATTTATGTTTTCACCATTTATATAATCAGCTTTATCACTCAATAGAAATAAAACTAAATTAGCAGTATCTTCAACAGTCCCAAGGCGATTGCTTGGATTCTTAGCGGCGGTTTCTCTAATCTCTTCTTCTGAATAACCTTTCATACTAAGTGGCGTTAAAGTTAACGATGGACTTACTGTATTTACTTTTATATTGTATTTTGCTAACTCTAAAGCACAACATTTAGTTAACATTATGGTTGCCGCTTCACAAGTACAATAAGCAACTGATTCTTCCATAGGTCTTGTTCCAAGTCTTGAAGCAATATTAATAACTCTAGGTGCATCAGATTTTTTCATTAAAGGAATAGCATTTTTTATACATTGCCATCTTGCAACAATATTTACATCTATTTCATGTCTGTATTCATCTATTGTTAAATCTTCAATTGATGCTACTTTATCATAAGCTGCACAATTAACTAAACCATCTAATTTATCAAACTTTTCAGAAATTTTGTTGAACATCTCATCAACTTCATTTTCTTTTGATAAATCACATTTAATTAATAATATATTATCCCTATACATAGATAACTCTTCCATAGTTTCTTGTGCTAATGATTCATTATGCCCATAATTAATAATTACTTTTGCTTTATTTTCTAGTAACTGTTTAGCAATCTGTCTTCCAATTCCTGATGTTGAACCTGTTACCAAAATAATTTTATTTTCAAAATTTATATTCATTTTTTCCTCCTGAACTTATTATTTTATTCAATCATCCCACCATGACAATTAAGCCTATAAATTAAATTACCATCCTTATATATTTCTTCAATTCCATCAAAGTTTTCAATTGTACCATTTGCTTTAAAAGTATAAATATACCCTTCATTTTCAAATTTACTTGGTCCTCTAACAGGAAGTACTGTATTATCTTCACCAACTTTCATTAAGGCAGGTCTTAAAATCTTATCCATAGCTTCTTCACTTAAAGACTCATCAATTGTAACACCATAATAATTCATGCCCCATTTAGGAATATTACCATGACGATATACGACTTCTTCACCCATAAACTTTGTACCACCAAAATATGTATCATGATAGGTCATAATTTCTCCTTCAATTTCCTCTTCAAACTGATAATCATTTGAACCTAAACGACTAGAATTTAGCTTTGGAGCATTACTATTAGCATAAGTTTGTTTTTTAGCGTATATTAAAAATCCTGTTAAAAGACTTGCTGGTAAATCATTAAAATTAGGAAGTTGATGTTTTGGTAATCCTAATTTAATCGCATATTCTTGCATATCAATATAATCTTGTTTTTTATTTCTATCTAATTTAAAGACCTTATTTGCAAAAACAACATAATGATATTTATTATTTCTAAAATCACAATACCAAGCATTACAATGTTTTGTATCAATTAATGTACTCAATCGGCTAGTATATTCATCAATTTGTCTCTCATCAATTTCAACTGTATCCATTGTCCATTTAGTAAGCCAAGGCGTTTTATCTTCTTTATTTATTTCTTCTATTTCTCTTTGTAAAATATTAAGTTCTTCAATAATTTTTGTATCAATTAAGCTTTCTTCAATTATGACACCATTATATTTCATAAATTATTCTCCTTTTTGCTTATAATATAGCTTATTCTCTCAATAAAATTATAACATAGTTTTTTAATTTATTATACAATTTATATGGAAATATAACATTAATTATAATTAAAAATTTTTTATTTTAAGCTTACCCATAAACACCTTTTGAAATATTAGCTAAATAACATAAAAATTAAATTCATAACATTGAAATTTATAATACATATTGATACAATTAATTTGGTGGTTAATATGGAAGAATATTTAGAATTATTTATTGATAAAGAAAAACCAATCTTTTTAGATAAATATAATAATTGTGAGTCACTAAAGCGAATTAAATCAGTTAGCCAATTTTGTGGAAGTGATTATACTAAGTTATATAACCCACGATTTTTCTTTACAAGATTTTATCATAGCCTTATCGTAGCAAATATGACTTGGCATTTTACTCATAACAAAGAAGAGACAATTATGGCCATGCTACACGACTGTGGCACACCTTGTTTTGCCCATTGTATTGATTATGTTTTTGGTGATTATTTAAATCAAGAGTCATCCGAAAAAAACATTATTGATTTAATCAAAAAAGATGATCGATTAATAGGTTATTTAAAAGAAGATAATATAGATTTAGTTAATTTAGAGGATTTATCAAAATATCCTATTTTAGAAAATAAATCTCCTAAACTATGTACTGACCGATTAGATGGTGTACTTCATACTTGTTATATTTGGCTTCATACACATAGTTTAAATGAGATTAAAGAAGTATATGATAATATCATTGTTTTAAATAATGAAAACGGTAAGCAAGAATTAGGTTTTAAAAACCAAGATATATGTGAAAGATTTATCCAAATGGTCAAAATATATACTAAAGAATTACAAAGTAATAAAAATAAATATATGATGAAATATATTTCAGAAATAATTAAATTAGCAGTTAAAAAATATATTATAACTTTAGAGGATTTATACATAAAAAAAGAAAGTGATATTGTTAATATTTTAAATGATAATTTTTCATCATGGAAAATATTTAATAATACCAGCAATTTAATTAATACCAATAAAAAACCAAATAATTTTTATATTTCCTTTGCAACAAAAAAAAGAATAGTTATTCCACTTATCCAAACAGGCAATGGACCTAAGAGAATAATTGATGTATCACCATATGCGAAAAAAATCTATGAAGAATTAGAAAATTATCATGATAAAAAATATGCCTATGTTAAATCTATAAAGCGTATATAAAAAGAATCGCAAAAAAGAACGAATTTCGTTCTTTTGTTTTATTAAAAAATACTTTATAAAAAATGCTTTAATTTTTCAACAGCTTTTTCTTGCATTTCAACATATTCTTGTACTAGTTCATGTACCTTAGAATCAGTTTCTTTGTGATTTAAAAGTTTTCTTCCTTCAATAATTCCCATATTTGTTCCTTGAAGTAATAACTCTGCTATTTTTGACGTACTATCATCCATTAAGGTTTTCATTTCAATTCCATACCATGTCATAACTTTATTCATCGTATTTGTTTCATGAGGTGTATCATTTTTATATTCTGGATAGATATCACAGATCTTATTAGAAATTTCTTGATATTTATCATATTGATTATTTAATTCTTGTTTTAAGGCTTCATCTTCAACCTTATCTAATATAAAATGAATTGCGTCCATTCCCATACAGGCACCTTTATTTAATTCATCTAAGACATTTACTTCGTTATTATCTTTTGCCATTTAAATTCCTCCATATATTTATTTTGATACATAATTATAATTTTATTCATTTATAAACTTTTTTATAAAAAATTTAAAACTATCAATACAAAAAAAAAGAGCGACAAAATCGCTCATTAAAGTATAAAACCTAACTATTATTCTTGGTTAATATCTTTATTAATTTAATTTTTTGCTCATCAGAAATAGGGCTACTTGCAGCTTTGTCATGCCCTCTTCCACCCATTGCTTCAGCAATTAATCGAACATTCACATTATCCTTAATGTTTCTATAAGAAATTGTTCCATAATCTAAGGCTATCAACATAACAAAATCCATATCAAAATTGTTTTGCCTAAAATATTCTGATAAATCGTTTCGGTATTCATAATCAATAAATATGATACCCGCTTTTAATCCAAATATTTCTTTATAATAAACCTTTTTAGCATAATTAGATAATTTTTCTTGTACCTGATTAATTTTATTATTAATTAACATATTTTCAAATTCATTAAAAGAAAAGTTGGAATCAACTTTATTACTTAACTTATCAAACATTAAATTTATATAACCTTCACATCCTACAGCATCAAATAATAAAGTTAAGTGATGAGCTAGTTCATTATTATATTTTGTCTTCCATTCCCAAGTATCATATTGACGCGTTAACTCTACAAAATCATTAAATATTTGCTTATTATCTATAAAACTGTTATTTATAAGATACTCATAAAATAAACTCGTTCCACTACATAACCCCTTATCATTAGATACTGTTATTGTTACAAAATCATATTTATTAAAATAATTTTCTAAAGCTGATTTATGATGATCAATTTCAAAAATTTTATCTTTTAATTGTATATCATTAGCAATTTTTGATAGCATTGGTTCTTCTAGCCATAAATCCGTAATAAAAATTTTATCATAATTATAAATACTTCCATCATCATAATATTTAGTTATTTTCTCTTGAAGGTTAAAATTTTCACATAATATGTAGTCAACTTCATTGAAAGCTAATTGTGCTAAAACGACATTACCCATACCATCAATATCACTTTTATGCGTAAATAATAATACTTTCATTTTATAAACACCTCTATTTTATTATTAATTTTAAGTAAAAATAATTATTATTTACTTAATTCCTTACTCATTATCCACTTTATATCTTCAATCGATTTATTAATATTAAATCGACCATTTCCAACGGGATAATAAACTGAATAGAATTTATAATTTGCACCATTAATATTTTTTTCAAAACACTTTTTACGTACTTGTGAGACAGATACTTTATCATTCAAAACTATAGAACTAACTTGATTACCAAAAAGAATAATGACTTTTGGTTTAATTATTTCAAATTCTTTTTCTAATAAATGAAGATATTCTTTATAAACAGAATCGGGTAATTCCCTAGCATCAATTTGTGTACATTTTCCTAAATTAGTTATAAAATATTTGTGTCTCTTAACATCATCATAAACTTCTTTAGCAAAATCTTCATTCCACTCATTACCTTTAATACTTTTAATTTTAGTATAAATTTTATTATCTAATAAATTTAAGTTATAAAATAAATCCCAAATGTTTTTAGTGCCTATCCAAGGGGATTTTAACCCTTTCCATTCTTTAGATGAAGCAATATTTCTTCCTGTTGGATTCATAAAAACAAAACAAATATTTGGATTATTTTCACATCCACCATTATAAATAGAATCTAATTCTTTAGCTCCATATTTCTTTTGTAATTTATCATAATCTTTTTTTAAATCTTCTAAAGTTAAATATTTACTTTTTTTAGATTTTGATTTATTTTCTTTTTCTAATACATTCAACATAAAAAAATTCCACTCCTAATTATTTATTTAATGAACTCTCAGTAAATAATTTTATCCAACCTAGTTGTAGATATAGATTGATATCATCATAACATTTAATATTACTACTTGGCATTTTTAAAATTATTATTTCTATTTCTTTATTGTAAATTAGTTTTTGCATAATTCCAAAAGTTAGTTCAGCAAATACTTCATAACCAATATAACCAAATTGATCATTTCTATCTTCATTCATAATTAATAAAATATCTGTGCGCTCTATATTTTTGAAAAAATTTTTATATACAATAGGATATAATTTCATAAAATCTGATGTTTCAACTTGCATTGGATAATCCAAAATATGATAATTTCTACTTTCTAAAAATTGACGCCAATAATTTATATCATCTTGTAATTTGACACTTCCAGCAATAACTATATTTTTCATAAAAATCCTCCTAATATGACATTGTTCTTGTTAAATGATATGGTTTTGACATTAATGTTTTATTTTGCCCTAATGACCAAATAGCATCATTAACATCTATTGCAGTTACATCTTTAATTTCTTTTTTTATTAAATCAATTGCCACAATCATACTAGCACGAATTTCAATTTCATATATAGAATTTTCTTCTATTTCTTTTTTATTATCTATTAGATATTCTAAATCACTACTATATTTAACTATATTAAGATTTCTTAATACTTGAGGTATTTTATAATCTGCACAACCGACTAAATGAGAATAATCAACAGGCAATTTTTCTTTTATTTCACGTATATGTAAAATATCAGAAACTAATAATTGAGCTAATTTATAAAAGTAAATTGTTTTTCCATTATAATCTCTTGTATCTTCAAAACTTGGAAAGTTATTAATTATAATGTTAAAAAGTTCAATATCATTAGTAATATTTTTGATATAATTATAAAAATTTCCAACCATTTTTTTATTAATAATCTCACTAATACTTTTTACAACTTTGTATCTTTCATTTAATAATGGAATATCTATATTACCTTTTAAACATTCAGAAAATTCTTCAAAAGATATCTGTTCAAAATCTAAATGACCTTTTTGGTTTCGTAAATTTAAAAGACAATACATTAAGGCAAAAGCACCATCAATCTTTCCTTCTTTTGTTTCAATCGTCCACTTAGGATTACCCCAAAATGAGCAATCAATTGAATCAAAAATAACTAGAAAATTAATAATATCATTTATATCCAAATCTAATAAACCAAATGGATTAAATGATAGCCAATGTGCTAAATTCTCACAATTTATACTTTTGGCAACTTTCTTAATCTCTGATAAATCAATTTTAACGTATTTAGCATTATTATAAACATAATTACTAGTTTCTAATATTTTATCTAACATATTAATCCTCCAATTCAACGAAACCATTTCTACTCCATAGCCATAATGGTGTATGAATATCTATTGGTTTATACTTAGTACCATTTAATAATTTTTGCCACCTATCTATAACAGTTAATTGAACACTACTTGAATTAAATTCATCATCAGTAATTAAACCTAACTTATATGTTGCTTTACATACATGAGTATCAGGTGCTACAGTTAGATCTTCAATATTTTTATATTTTCTATCAGCATATTGATAAATAACATATAACCAATAATTACAAATTTTAGTACCTGACAAATAAGGAAATTTACTTTTATTTTGTTTTTGAATAAAATCTCTTATTTTATTAACATCATTATCTAACCCACTAAATAAATTTCTTATATCACCATCAAATAATTCCACAAAAGTATTACATAGTTTTAACCAAATTTCGGTTTGCTTTTGCCTTTGAAGCGCTACTTTATATTTAGTAAGAGCTAATTGTACTTCTTCAAAAGGTTTTTCTAAACATTTTTTAGGATTAAACACAAAATTAGTTTGTGGATCACTATAAGTTTTTAAAGCATTCTCCCATAATATATAAGAATTCCTTTGATAATTAAGAGCCATTGGTAAAGTAAAATACAAATAATTTTCTAAACTACTTTTTAATAATCCTGGATTTTTATCTTCAGGCATTACCTCACCACCAAGTTTTCCTTTTTTATACATAGCTATTAAAATATCAACTTTGCTTAAAATATTCTTTTTATCCACAATTACCACCATATTTATTATAACAAATTTAGTACAATATAAAAACAGTAAAAATACTGTTTTCGTGTTAATTAGTTGATATTTTTTTTATTTTTTCAAATAAATTTTGTTTTTCATCCTCCGAATAATAACCTTCTATTTTTCCTATCATATCTCCATTTTTAAAAAATAATAATGACGGCAATTCTTTAATATCATATTTTTCCAATAACTTATCATCAGTAACTTCAATTTTTCTATATCTAGTATTTTCACTAAAAGAATTAGCAATTTCTTTTACCTTTATAGATTTTAAAAGACACATTATCGAATCTTCATTATATAATTCAATTATTAAAGGACGCCTATTACTTTTTGCTTTTAAATCAATTTCTTTAGCACTACCAGCCATAGCTAAATCAATTAATTTACCACCATATCTTTCTACCAATAAATCATTTATTGTTCTAGGATCATTTTCAAATTCTTTTTTTATCTTATCATAATCGACTTTAGTTTTAGCAACCCTAATTGCTGATACCATACAAGCCTTTTCGCACAAACCACAACTAATACACTTGCTATTATCAATTTCTAAAGATTGTTTTTCTTCATTCCAAGTAAAAACATTCTTAGGACACACTGCCATACCACTACAAGCTTTATCATTATCACAAATTTTAAAATTAATTAATGTCGCCATTATAAATGCCTACCTCTCTCAGTTTCCTTTTCTAAATAAATAGTTCCATTTTTATTTTTTCCTTTTCTTGATTTACAAGTAATTAATAATTTATCAGTACCATATTCTTTCAAATATATGATAGAATACTTACTAAGATTATTTTTAACCTTAATTTTTAATGGTGGAAGCTGTTCCTCAACTATTTCATCCCACATAAATGTAATTATATCTTCTGATTCAATTACTTCATCAGCATGTTTTTTCCAATATTCAATAGTATTTACTGAAATGGCAATATGTTTGGGGTATTTTTTTCCCGTTGTTTCACTAATTACTTTTCTAAAATCATTCATTAAGTTATCAGCTGGACAAAAATCATTTCCTGGTAAAGTATTTATTATTCTATTTTGATTTTTCAAATTTCTTTCTCCTTAGCATATTTACTGCATTAATTAGTCTTTTAACGAAAATATCAATTTCTTCTTTCGTATTATATTTACTTAAGCTAATTCTTATCGGACTGTAATTTTCTAAATCAGCCTTACAAGCTACTAAAACATGTGATGGTTCAGCAAGTTCGGAATTACACGCCGATCCGGTTGATATAAATATATTAAACGACTCTAAAATTAATAATAACTCATCCGCCTTAACACCATTAAAAGCTATGTTTGATGTATTTGGTAAGCGATTATTTAAATCGCCATATATAATAACATCTTCAATATTTTCTTTAATTTGACTCTCCATATAATTGCGCAGTTCGAATAATCTATCATTTATTTTATAATTATCATCTAAAATCATTTCAACTGCTTTTGATAAACCAATAATATAAGGAACATTTTCGGTTCCACCTCTTCTATTATATTCTTGATGACCAAATATTAAAGGTGTAAAGGGAAGATTCTCTTTTACATAAAGAACCCCTATGCCTTTTGGAGCATGAATTTTATGACCTGATAATGATAAAGTATCAACATTCATATCAGCAACATCTATTTTAATTTTTCCAACCGCTTGAACAGCATCACAATGAAATAAAATATTATGTCTCTTAGCTATTTCTCCAATCTCTTTTATAGGATATATATTACCAAGTTCATTATTGGCTAACATCACAGCTATTAAACAAGTATCATTAGTAATTGAATGCTCAAGTTCTTCTAAATCTATTTTCCCAAATTTATCTACTGACAAATAAGTAATATTATAACCATTTTTTTCAAGATACTTCATTGTTTCTAATATAGAAACATGTTCTATACTTGTAGTAATGATATGTTTTTTATTTGGGTTTAATTTTATAGCATTCATAATAGCTGTAACATTACTTTCACTAGCACAACTTGTAAAAATAATTTCATTTGCTTTCGCATTTAATAATTTAGCAATATTTTTTTTGGTATTAATTATTTCCTCTTTAACCTTTTTACCAAAAAAATAGGTACTACTAGGATTCCCATAGTCTTCTTTTAAATATGGCATCATAGCTTCTAATACTTTTTCATCGACTTTTGTTGTAGCATTATTATCAAAATAAATATCTTGATTCATTATTATCAGCTCCTTTAATTTAAATTATTATCTCGTAAATCTCCATTGTTTAAAATATGTACACTTACCTTCATTATTTAAAGATATTTGAAAAATACCATCAATTTCTTGTTTTACATTATTTTGAATCATTGTTCTAGTCATTTGCCAATTAACAATACAAACATTTTCATCATAAGCAATTATTTCAAATTGATAATCAATATCTTTTTGATTATCAGCAACAACATTCTAAAGATTTATTACTTCTTCAAAACTTTGACATGGTTCATCAATTGGATTTTCATAATATTGAACATTTTCATCTAATGTTTTTAGTGTATGTTCATAATCAAGTTCCTTCCAAGACTCCATAAATTCTTTTATCCAATTTTCGTATTTAATTTTCATTGTTATCACCTTTCATATTTAAAATTTATAAATTACTTTTTTAATAAATGAGCTGTAATAATTGTATAACTATAGGCATTAACCGTTATCTTATAATTATCTATAATAATATACCAATTCTTACCTTTTCTATATATAGTACTGTTTAAATCTTTTAGTTTATTTTGACACCATGACACAACATCATCTGTATTTAGATTGAGATTTCTTTTAATTCTTTCAAATTCCATGAGAGTTGTATGTAATTTATCTAAATTAGAAAGTAAAATAGAACTATCAACATTTGTTTCTTTTTTATCTATCATAATCATAATCCCAAAGGCTCAATTTACCATTTATTTCAATAGGTTTTATTTTTTGTATATTTTCTAATTTAAATCCATAGCCAACCCAATCTGGTTTCTTTATAATACCATAATAAACTAAAGGATCTTTTTTAGTTAACATTTCTTTTTCTTTATCACCAATAAGGATGCAATCAGTTAAAGTACATAAGACAATAATACAGCCAGTAGGATAATCTAAATTTAAATGTTCATATCTTTTCATAGCTTTCTTATCTATGCCCTTGCCTGCATGAATCAAAATATCACCTCGATACTTTGTTTTCCAAGTTCTAAATTCATATTCTTTGTATCCTTCAGCAATTAAGGTAGCAAATGGTTGTTTAATCGTTATTACTTTCATATGTAATTCCTTTCATAATATTACTAATTTAATTATAACATCAAACGATATATATGCCAATAAAAAAACTACGGTTTATTTATCGTAGCAACATTAATTTTTAACATTAGTAAGATTTCTAATCTGTTCAATTTTCGTTTTTAATACATCTATAGCATCATCAATATATTTATTATTGTTTAAATCGATATCAATATATTCTAGTGCTTCTTTTATCGAAACACTATTTCCTAAAGATAAAAATTTCTTATATCTTATAATAATATCATCTTTATTTTCTAGTATTCGATAAGCTATATTTGTAGCAATAGCTGTCCCAATTGAATATTGATATAAATAATAAACATCAGACATAAAGAAATGTGGTATTTTTGACCAACCATATTTAACATTGTCATCATAATTCAATGATGGTCCATTATACTTTATACTTAAATTTAAGTAT
>JAAWGF010000008.1 GCA_022795155.1 Bacilli bacterium
AGAATAAAAATCTATACATTTTTACTCTTTTCTAATTTTTCAAACGAAAAGATAGCATTTAACCTTTCAAAGTGGAATTTACCTTTTCATTTGAGCAAATTTTAATTGTTATATTTTAAATTAAGAAATAAGATACATAGATAAATATAAATATTTTATAAAAAAAATAATAGTTAATTTATGAAAAAATATACTAGTAAAATAGTCAATTTAGTTAATTTATGGTATAATAATTTATATCAAAATTGGGAGAGATTATACGATGGAATTTATTGAATTTAAAAATGTTAGTAAAGAATATACGATGGGTGAGGTTACAATAAAGGCTTTGAATAAAACTAATTTTACTATAAAAAAAGGTGAATTGGTTGTTATTTTAGGACCATCTGGAGCTGGTAAAACAACTTGTCTTAATATTTTGGGTGGTATGGATACCATTACAAGTGGCCAAGTTTTTATAGATGGTGTTGATATAACTAAGTATAAGGTTAAGAATTTAATTAATTATCGTCGTCATGATATTGGTTTCATTTTTCAGTTTTATAATTTAATTCAAAATTTGACAGCTTTAGAAAATGTTGAGCTAGCTGTTCAATTATGCAATGACCATTTGGAACCTGAACAAATTTTAAAGAAGGTTGGTCTTAAAAATCGTCTACATAATTTTCCATCACAATTATCAGGTGGTGAACAACAACGTGTATCAATTGCTAGAGCAATCGCTAAAAATCCGAAAATACTTTTATGCGATGAACCAACAGGGGCTTTAGATTATAAAACAGGTAAACAGATTTTGAAATTATTAGAGGATACAGCTCATGAAAAAAAGATGACCGTTATAATTGTCACACATAATAGTGCTCTTGCTGATATGGCTGATAAAGTCATTAAGTTTAAAAATGGTTCTGTTGAAGAGATAAAAATTAATAAAAAACCAAAATCAATTGAAAGTATTGAGTGGTAATATGAAAAATAGAATATTTACGAATAGTTTAAGACAGGTAAAAAAATCGTATAAAAGGTTTGTATCATTATTATTAATGAGCTTATTAGGTGTCGGTTTTTTTGTAGGCATTCAATTAACTAGTCCTGATATGTTAAAAACTTTGGATAATTATTTAGATGAAACCACTTATTATGATTTAGAAATTATTTCTAACTATGGTTTAACGCAAAATGATCTTGAAGCTTTAAGAAATGTTGATCAAGATTTAAATATTGTTGGTTCTAAAAGCCTTGATTCTTTGATAAGTGTTGATACATATCAATATGTGGTTAAGTTAATTGAATTAACAACTGTTAATAAAGTTACAGTTATTGATGGTACTTTACCAACTAATAGCCAAGAAATTGTTGTCGAAGAGAAATTTTTAAGTGATAATGATTTAGCTATTGGTGATTTTATAAAAATAGATTCAGAAAATTTGCTAAGCCCAGATTATAAAATTACAGGTATTATCGAAAGCCCACTATATTTTTCTAGTGATCGTGGAACATCACAACTTGGTAATGGTAGTATTTCTTATTATATGTATGTTTTAGATAGTGCTTTTAATATAGACTATTTTACAAGTATTTATGTAAATAGTAAGCGTGCGCGAGAATTAACAACTAATGAACAAAAATATACTGATTTAATAAAAGAAATAAAGAATAAAATCGAAGTAATTAAGGATGATAGACAAAGAATACGTTTAGATGATATAAAAAAATTAGAACTTAAAAAAATGCTAGGTATAGAACCTAATAATATTGATGATTATGAGCAATATTTTTCTGATTTAGATGATTGCACTTGGTATATTTATACTAGGGAGAATAGCAGTTCTTATCAGGAGTATATCGATGCTACTACTAGTTTGAAAAAGTTAGGAAATGTTTTCCCAATTGTTTTTTATGTAATTGCTATTTTAATTAGCCTAATTTCGATGACACGAATGGTTGAAGAAGACCGAACAGAAATCGGAACTTTAAAAGCGCTAGGGTTTGCTAATGTTAAAATATTATTTAAGTATATTAGTTATGCTGCTTTAGCAACTATCATTGGTGGATTTATTGGGGTTATTATTGGTGGCTATTTAATTCCTAGTGTTATTTGGAATATTTATTTAATGCTTTTTAAGATTCCTAATTTTATTATTAGTTTTGATTTTAAAATTGTATTGGTTGGGACCTTAATTACTTTTGTTTGTATTGTTGGGGCAACATTTATAGCCGTTTATAAAATACTTTTGAATATGCCATCAATCTTGATTCGACCTAAGGCTCCAGTCAGTGGTAAACGTATTTTATTAGAAAGAATGCCAATTTTGTGGAAACATTTAAAATTTTCTAATAAAATTTCAACAAGAAATTTGTTTCGGTATAAAAAGAGAATTATTATGACGGTTGTTGGTATAGCCGGTTGTACAGCACTTATTTTAGCGGGATTTGGATTAAGAGATTCTATTGTTGATATCGTTGATTTACAATTTAGTAATGTTCAATTATATGATGATATGGTAATTATGACTTCTAGTAAAGATAAAGAAGCTTTGTTAGAAAAATTAAACAACGATCGATATGTTAATAAAGTGACGCTAGCTAGTATGAGTAATGTTTCAATAAAAAATAATAATATTGAAAAAAATACGACAATTATAGTCACTGATAATGAATTTAAAGATGTTATAAATATGAATGATATAAATAATAATATAACCCTTGAGGTCTCTGATGATGTTGTTTATATTTCATCGAAATTGGCTAAATTGATTGATGCTAAAGTTGGTGAAGATATCGAAATTATTTATGATAAAAAGAGTTATTTCATTGAAGTTGGTGCTATAGTAGAAAATTATGTAAATAATTATATTTATATTAATAAGAATACTTATTTAAAATTATTTAAAAACTATAATGAAAATATTATATATATATCGCTTAAAGATGATGTCTTATCAGAATATAATGAAAAATTAACAAGCGAGTTATTAAAATTTTCATCAGTTGCAAGTGTTTTATCAGTTGAGGAAACTGTATCTTCGGTCAGTCAAATGCTTAGTTCATTAGATTCAGTAGTAGTTATTTTAATTGTTTCATCAGCTCTTTTAGCTTTTGTCGTTTTATATAATTTGTCAACAATTAATATTAGTGAACGAAAACGGGAAATTGCAACTTTGAAAGTTTTAGGTTTTTATGATAGTGAAGTTGATTCTTATATTACAAAAGAAAATATTATTTTAACGGTTATTGGGCTAGCAATTGGGCTGTTTTTAGGTTCTTACTTAAGTCATTTTATTATAAGTACATGCGAAACAGAAAATTTATTATTTGTTCGTCAAGTTAATTTTATGAGTTATGTTTATTCTTCAATTATAACAGTCTCCTTTACTATTATTGTTAATATTGTAACCCATTTTAGTTTAAAAAAAATTGATATGATTGAAAGTTTAAAAGGTGTTGAATAATTAAAATATTAAGATAAATTAAAAAATAGTATAAGTTGTACTATTTTTTTCATATACTTTATTAGAAGTTTGTAATAAAAAATAAAATAAAGTAGGTGTTTATATGTTTGTACTTACGAAGTCGGTTTTAGCAATGATGATTAGTTTTATTTTAGCGGTATTATTAGGTTTATTTTTAATTCCTATTTTAAAAAAATTAAAAGCATCACAACGTGTTAGTGTTTATGTAAGCGAAATGCATAAACAAAAAAATGGAACACCAACAATGGGTGGATTAATATTTATTGTGCCTGTAATAATGACTGTTGTTATTTTGTATTTATTAGGTAAAATTAATTTTAGTTATAATTTACTTATTATTGTTTTTACTTTTATTTCATATTCTTTAATTGGATTTCTAGATGACTATTTAATTATTAAAAGAAATAATAATAAAGGTCTTACAGAAATTCAAAAATTATTACTGCAAATAATTGTTGCGATTATATTCTTTTATTTATTTATGAAAGGTGGTAATGAGCCATTAATTTGGATTCGAAGTCTTAATTTAAGAATAGAAATGGGTTGGCTTTATGGACTATTTATTTTGTTTATTTTAGTATCTAGTAGTAATGCGGTTAATATAACTGATGGCTTGGATGGTCTCGCTGGTGGTTTATCAGTTATCGCTTTTTTAACATTCGGCATTATAGCTTGGAGTACAGGATGGCTAGAGGGATATGATGATATTGCTGTTTTCTGTTTTATTTTGATTGGTGGTATTTTAGGCTTTTTGGTATTTAATTTAAATCCTGCTAAAGTTTTTATGGGTGATACTGGTTCTTTAGCTCTTGGTGCAACATTAGGTGCAGTTGCGATTATTACACGATATGAGTTTTTACTTATTTTGATTGGTATTGTGTTTGTTTTAGAAACTTTAAGTTGTGTTATACAAATTATCTATTTTAAATTAACAGGAAAGCGCTTTTTTCCAATGACGCCAATTCATCACAGTTTTGAAAAGATTGGTTTTAAGGAAACAGATATTGTAAAAATGTTTTTATTTATTGGTTTACTCGCAAGCATGATTGCTATTATTTTATGTGTATGGATCTAGGTGAAATATGAAAAAAAATAGTATTGACTTATTAATGTTTATTTCTATTATTGTGATATCAATTTTTGGTATTATTATGATATATTCGGCTTCTTATATTTGGGCAGAATATAAATTTAATGATGCCTTTAAATATGTTAAACATCAAGGTTTATTTTTTATTGTTGGTGTTATTTTTATGATAATGATTAGTAAAATTGACTATCATATTTATTTAAAATATGCTAATAAAATTTTGTTTGGTTGTTTAGTCTTACTTATTTTAGTAGCAATTCCTGGGATTGGAACGGTTAGAAACGGAAGTCGTAGTTGGTTTGGAATTGGCTCATTTGGAATTCAACCTAGTGAATTTACTAAGTTGGCTCTTATTATGTTTACTTCTAAATATTTAGTAAATAATGAAAAAAATTTAAAAGATATAAAAAAAGGTGTTTTACCGATACTAGGCATTACCATGTTTGTTTTTGCTCTTATTATGTTACAACCTGATTTTGGTACAGGGACGATTGTCGTTATATCAATTGTTGGTTTATTATTTGTGGCAGGTGTTAATTTTAAATTTTTCTTTAAAATAGGTATTATTGGTGTCATTGGAGTGGTTATTTTAATTGCGGTTGCACCTTATCGTCTGGCTAGAATTGTATCATTTCTAGATCCATGGAGTGATCCATTAGGTAGCGGATTCCAAATAATACAGTCTTTATATGCGATTGGACCAGGTGGCTTATTTGGTTATGGTTTTTTAAATTCTAGGCAAAAACATTTTTATTTGCCAGAACCACAAACTGATTTTATTTTTTCAATAATTAGTGAAGAATTTGGTTTTTTGGGAATTGTTATTGTCGCATCTTTATTTTTAACCATTATTATTAGAGGGTTTAGAATTTCTCGAAATTGTTCTGATATGTTTGGTAAATATTTAGTTTTTGGAATTATTTTTCAAGTTGCTTTTCAAACCGTTTTGAATTTAATGGTCGTTGTTGGATTAATACCAGTAACAGGTGTAACTTTACCATTTTTAAGTTATGGTGGTTCTAGTCTTTTAATTACTTTATGTAGTATGGGTATTATTTTAAATGTATCACGTAGCCAAAAATAGTATTGTGTAGTGAACAATTTTATGAGAAAAAATTAACATTATAATTTTCAATAGTAAAAAAACTTCAAACAATTTTTATTTTGAAACACATACAAGTACTACTCCAAGTTCGTATCCAAGCTCAAGCCAATATGGGTGGTTATATGATCGAACAAAAAGCGATTGTTTAAGTTATGGATGCTTAAATAATGCTACTGGAGCTCATAGTGGATATAGTTATTGGACTAGTACTGCCGTTTCTAATTATTCTAATTGTGCATGGTTTTTGCGTTATGATGGCTACTTGAGTAACCACCTTGTTGATTTTGCAAGTGGGTATGGTGTTCGTCCAGTTATAACTGTACCTAAAAATAAAACATCTTAATTTGCCTTTAGCATTTTTAAATTTTTCATTAAGGACTAAGTCCTTTTTTTCTTACTTTATAAAATTTAATTAATGTAGTATAATTTGGTAAGGAAGTGATAGCATGCCAAGAATATTAGTGGTAGATGATGATGTTGACATATCAGAGTTAATCGCACTTATTTTAAAGAGAGAACAAATGGAAGTTGTTGTTAAAAATGATAGTGTAGATGCTTTAGAACTTTTAAAAAAAGAGCATTTTGACTTAATATTACTAGATATTATGATGCCTAATTTAAGCGGAACAGAACTGTGCGGAAAAATTAGAGATTTAATTTCTTCGCCAATTATTTTTATTTCCGCTAAAAATCAACTTATTGATAAAATGTTAGGGTATGAAATTGGTGGTGATGATTATATAACTAAGCCATTTGACAATAATGAGTTAGTCTTAAAAGTTAAATCGCATTTAAGAATTTCTAATCGAATCAATAAACAAAATAAAAAAGATTTGATTAAAATTGGTGATATAACTTTAAATACATCTAGTTTTGAAGTTCGAAAAAATGGTGAAAAGGTTGATATATCCACTAGAGAATTTGAACTATTACGATATTTGATGGGAAATGCTGGCCAAGCTCTTTCAAAAGAACAAATTTTTTCATCTGTTTGGGGTAGTGAATATGGTGATATGGGAACAGTGGCTGTTAATATTAAAAGTTTACGTGATAAAATTGATTTAGAAGGAAAATATATTATAACGATTTGGGGTTATGGCTATAAATTTATAAAGGAAAGCGATTATGCATAGAAGGTTTACATTAAGGAAAAGGGTATTTACTGGTTTAATTTTAGCTATTTGCTTTAATTTTATTAGTTTATTTGTTTTTAGTTTTGTTTATTTAAAACCAAATATTGACAAAGTTTCCAATGAAGAAGAATTATTGAAAGAAGAAATTTTAAGTAATGATTATGAAAATTATACGCAATTAATATCTAAGCTAGATAGTATTACATCAATAAAATATGCTTTACAAGATACTGATAATAATTTTTTGCATCAAACAGATGTTAAAAGAGTAGACAAAGCTTTTATTGCTACTTTAATAAAAATTAATGATGTTAATTATCTATTACAAGTCTATTATGTAAATAATGTTAATGTGTCAAAAATTATTGTTCTATTTTTTGAAATACAAGCATTCTTAATGTTACTTATTTTTATAATTGCGGGATTTAGTGCTAATAAAGGAATTTTAAGACCTCTTGATAAATTAAATAATGATATATGTAATTATAAGTTTGGAAAAAAGCCGATAAGAAGTAAGGTCAAAAATGAATTTGATTTAATTCAAAATGAATTCGTTAATTTAACTGATTCCTTAGAGGAAGAAAAGGATGAACAAACGCGAATTATTGCAAGTATTTCTCACGATATAAAAACACCTCTTACATCAATTATTGGTTATTCAGATTTAATTGCTAGTGATAGTTTGAAACAAGATGAAATTAAGAAATATAATGAAAAAATAAATTTAAAGTCAAAGATGATAAAAGAGATTTTAAATAACTTTGATGACTATTTAATCAATAATACTAATCAAACTTTAAAATTAGAGAAAATAAAATTAAAGGATTTAATTGAACAATTAGATAATGATTATAAAATGGATTTAGAAACTAATAATATCAAATTACTTATTAATTGTAATTGTTTTAATGACAATATTATGATTGATATAATGAAAATTAAGAGAGTTTTTTCAAATATTATTTCTAATAGTGTTAGATATTTAAAAAATAATGGTTTTATAAAGATATCTATTAAAAAGAATAATAATGATTATATTTTTAAAATAACGGATAATGGACCTGGTGTTGATGAAAAGATAATTAATAAAATATTTGAGCCTTTATATACAACTGATTATTCTAGAAAAATATCTGGTTTAGGTTTATCAATTTGTAAAGAATTTATTATTTTACATGGCGGAAGTATTAAGGCTTATAATAATTATGGCCTAACGATTGAGTTTACAATTCCAATTATAAATAAATAAAATGTGGATTTTGATTAATCCTCTTTTTAGATTAAGAAAATTTTTAATAATTTTTAATAATATAGTAATTTATTTTTAATTTTTATTTAATATAATGTATAATGTAGTAAGAAAAATAGGAGGAATTTTAGAAATGAAATTGTTATTTAAACGAATAGGTGCTTATATATTAGATATGGTTTTAGTTATGTTAGTAGCGTCACTAGTAAGTTCTTTGACTTTTATTAATAAAGATTATAAGGAGTACAATTCTACTTATAATGAATATAGTGATAGATTAGAAGTTTATCAAAATTTTATTAAGGATTTTGAAGATTATTATGAAGATGGAGAAATTAATGATGAAGAATATAGTAATTTGTTATCAGATTATAGTGAATTTTCTATTCATGTAACAAATAGATATGATGATAAGGTTATTAGTAGTGAAGAGTATGACCAAATACTAGATGAATTATTAGACATATATAAGGATGAATATATATTATATAATTATGAATTATCTAAATTAAATGTTATATCTTCAATTATTTTAATTGTTTGTTTAATTTTATATTTCGGTATTACACAATATTTTATGAATGGTCAAACATTAGGTAAACGTATTTTTGGTTTAAAAGTGGTTAATAAAAACGGTGAAAAAGCAGGTTTAGTAAACTTATTAATTAGAACAGTAATTGTTACAGGAATCTTAATTTCGATTAGTCAAATTGTATGCATATTTATTTTAAATAAAAATGATTATTATACAGCAGCTTATTATATGAAAACAGTTTCTTATGGAATTGAGTTTATGATTTTAATTACTGTTTTACTTAGAATGGATGGTCGTGGCTTACATGATCTTATTGCGAATACTAAGGTTATAGATATTAATAATAAGGCTGTTGGTGATAATATGGTAATTGAGGCACAATATACAGAAAATGGTAATTCAGAAAATAAAAAATAATATTTATTATTTTTTATTTGTGATATAATTGTTTTGTTTTGTAAAAATATAATATCTATACTTAGGAAGGTGAGATATGAAGTTTATAAATAGAGTCGTAAGATTTATGTATGGTAGATATGGTATTGATGATTTATATAAGTTTTTATTTAAGCTCTTTTTTTGTTTAGTTTTGATAAATTTAATTTTTCATAACACTATTTTATTTTATATTGAATTATTTTTATTTGTTATTGCGATTTATCGCGTATTATCTAAAAATATATATAGAAGAAGAAAAGAAAATGACAGATTTTTAAATATAAAGAAAAAATTATTGAAGCCATTTTCGAATCTTAAAAGAAATTATCGTGATAGAAAAACTTATGTTTATAAAAAATGTCGTTATTGTAAAACAACATTAAGATTACCTTTGCCAAGCAAAAGAGGTATAAATCATGTAAAATGTCCAGAATGTAAGAAAAGATTAACATTATTTTCATTACGAAAAGAAAAGATAGAGATTATAAGAACAAAGAGAAAGGAAATGAAAAATGTTTAAATTATTTAAAAATTTTAAGAAAAAAGATTATTTAATTATCGTAATTTGTATTTTTTTAATATTTATACAAGTTTGGCTTGATTTAAGATTACCTGATTATATGTCAAGTATTACAAGACTTGTACAAACTGAAGGAAATAATATGGGCGAAATTGTTATGCAAGGAGCTTATATGTTGTTTTGTGCCTTTGGTAGTTTATTATCAGCTGTTTGTGTTGGTTATTTAGCGTCTCTTCTTTCAGCTAGTTTTTCAAAATTACTACGTAAAAAGATATTTAATAAAGTTGAAGATTTTGGAACCGAAGAAATTAAGAAATTTTCAACAAGTAGCTTAATAACAAGAACAACTAATGATGTTACACAAATTGAAATGTTGATTTCTATGGGGTTACAAATGTTAATTAAAGCCCCAATTATGGCTGTATGGGCAATCAGCAAAATACTTAATAAAAGTATTGAATGGAGTGCTTTAACAGGGGCTGGAGTGGTTATATTATTACTTACGATTGGTACTTTAATGATTATTGTGTTACCAAGATTTGAGAAAGTTCAAAAATTGATTGATAAAGTTAATGGTGTAACACGTGAAAATTTAACAGGTATTAGAGTTATTAGAGCTTTTAATGCTGAAAAATATCAAGAAAAAAGATTTGAAAATGTTAATAGTGAACTGACAAATACACAATTATTTAATCAAAAGTGCTTTGCGGTTTTAAATCCTGTCATGAATATTGTTATGCATTTTTTAACTTTGGGTATTTATTTTATTGGGGCTACTTTAATTGAGAAAGCTGGCATGGTTGATAAAATTAATTTGTTTAGTAATATGGTTGTTTTCTCTAGCTATGGTATGCAAGTAATTATGTCATTTCTAATGTTAGCAATGATTTTTATGATGTGGCCTAGAGCTCAAGTTTCAGCTAAACGTATTAATGAAGTAATTGATGAAAAAATTTCCATTGTTGATGGTAAATTAGATGAAACGGCTTCTAAAGAAGTTGGAACGGTTGAATTTAAGAATGTATCATTTAAATATCCTGATGCTGATGAATATTTGCTTAAAAATATTTCTTTTAAAGTTAAAAAGGGAGAAACTATTGCGTTTATTGGTTCAACTGGTAGTGGGAAGTCAACTTTAATTAATTTAGTGCCACGATTTTATGATGTAACTGATGGTGAAATTTTGGTTGATGGCATTAATGTTAAAGATTATAAACAAGAAGCCTTACATAATAAGATTGGCTATGTACCACAAAAGGCGGTTATGTTTACTGGTAGTATTAGTGAAAATGTTTCTTATGGTGATAATGGAAAAGAAAAGGCTACTTTAGAGCAAATTAAAAAGGCTATTGATGTAGCTCAAGGAACCGATTTTGTTATGAAGATGGATGGAGAATATGAAGCACATATTGCTCGTGGTGGTACGAATGTATCTGGTGGGCAAAAACAAAGATTAGCGATAGCTCGTGCTATTGCTCGTAATCCGGAAATTTATATATTTGATGATTCTTTTTCAGCTTTAGATTATAAAACTGATGCAACATTACGTCGTGAGTTAAAAAATTATACAAAAGATGCAACAAGTATGATTGTCGCTCAGCGTATTGGAACAATTATTAATGCTGACAAAATTGTTGTTTTAGAAAAGGGCGAATGTGTAGGAATTGGAAATCATAAAGAATTATTAAAGAGTTGTGATGTATATAAAGAGATTGCTTTATCACAACTTTCAAAGGAGGAGTTAGAAAATGCCTAGACCAGGAGGACCAAGAGGACGAATCCCTGAAAAATCAAAAGATTTTAAGGGTTCTATGAAAAGACTTTTTTCAAGTTTGAAACGTTGGCATGCATTATTAATTTTTTCTTTAATATTAGCTATGACTAGCGCTATTCTAGCTTTAATTGCGCCAAATAAATTATCTGATTTAACAGATACAATTACATTAGGTATTAGTCCTAAGATGGATGAAGAGACTATTGCTAGTATTATGAATAATCCTGATATTTTAAATGAGGATAAAATGCAATTTAAACAACTTTTAGATAGTAGGGATAAAAGCGATAATGATAATAATCAATTATTATCTGAGCTTGATGAATTACCTAGCTCTATCCAAAATATAATTAAGCCATCGATTGATATGGAGCGTATTAAAAATATTGCTATTTTACTTACTGTTTTATATTTAATAAGCGCTTTGTTTAGTTATATTGAAGGATATGCAATGACGGTTGTTTCTAATAATTTTGCTAAACAATTACGTTCTAGAATTAGTTCAAAAATAAATAAGTTACCGTTAAAATATTTTGATAGTCATGAGACTGGTGATGTTTTGTCACGTGTTACGAATGATGTTGATACGATTGCGATGAATATGAATCAAAGTTTAACAACCTTAGTTACTAGTATTACGTTATTTTTAGGTTCAATTATTATGATGTTTATAACTAATTGGATTATGGCGATAACAGCTATTTTAGCTAGTACGATTGGTTTTGGATTAATGGGGCTAATTTTAGGTAAATCGCAAAAATATTTTACGCAAAGACAAGTTGAATTAGGAAATTTGAATGGTTATATTGAGGAAATATATTCTGGACATAGTGTTGTTAAAGCTTATAATGGTAGTAAACAGGCTAAGAAGGAATTTGAAACTTTAAATGATAAATTGTTTGATTGTAATCGTAAAAGCCAATTTTTATCAGGGTTGATGCCACCTATTATGGGATTTGTTGGTAATTTTGGGTATGTTGCTGTTTGTGTTGTTGGAGCATTGTTAACTATGAATAATTCAATATCATTTGGTGTTATTGTAGCATTCATGATTTATGTAAGATTGTTTACTAATCCGTTATCACAAATGGCTCAAGCTATGACTAGTTTACAATCAACAGCGGCATCTAGCGAAAGAGTTTTTGAATTCTTAGATGAGGTGGAAATGTCTTCACAAAATCATTTAACAAAACATTTAGATAAAGATAAAGTTAGTGGTGAAATTGAATTTAAAAATGTTAAATTTGGTTATGATGAAAAGCGTACAATAATAAATGATTTTAGTGTTAAGGCTAAAAGTGGTGAAAAAATTGCGATTGTAGGCCCAACAGGGGCAGGAAAAACAACAATGGTTAATTTACTTATGAAGTTTTATGAAATAAGTTCAGGTGATATTTTAATTGATGGTGTATCAACTAAAGAGTTAACTCGCGAAAATATTCATGACTTATTTATAATGGTTTTACAGGATACATGGGTTTTTGATGGAACGATTAGAGATAATCTTAGGTTTAATCGTGAAGATATTACTGATGAAGAAATTTGGCAAGCTTGTAAAGTTGTTGGAATTGATCATTTTATTAAAACGTTGCCAGGCGGATTAGATTGTGTTTTGAGTGATAACGATGCAATAAGTCAAGGGCAAAAACAGTTACTTACAATTGCTCGTGGTATGATAGAAAATGCACCATTTTTAATTTTAGATGAGGCAACAAGTAATGTTGATACAAGAACAGAAGAACTTGTTCAAAAAGCTATGGATAAATTGACTTTAGGTAGAACTTCATTTATTATTGCCCATCGTTTATCAACGATTAAGAATGCCGATAAAATATTGGTTATGAAAAATGGTGATATTATTGAGTCAGGAAATCATGATGAATTAATGGCTAAAAGTGGTTTTTATGCTGAATTATATAATTCACAATTTGAATTATAAAAAATAAGGGATATTAATAATAATTAATGTTCCTTTTTTTATGAAACCATTGACCAATTAATATAAAAATATATAATATTAAACAATTTGATGGAGGCATAATATGGGAAAGAATAGCGCAAGTTATATTAATTATGAGATGTGAAAAAAATGTGGTGGTGCTTGTTGTAAACAGAACGGCTGTATTTATTTGCCAGAAGATTTTGGTAGTTTAAACTTTGCATATCTTAAAGAAAAAATTGATCAGGGTTATATTTCTATATCAGGGCAACCAATTCCTTTTTCTAGTGGTGTTTGGACATTTTTATTATATTTACGTGCAAGGAATGTGAATTCTGAAATAGTTGATCTATTTTCATTAGGTAGTCCATGTTCGTTATTAACGGATACAGGATGTTCATTAGATGAAACGGAAAGACCTAGTCTAGGTTTAATGGTAGAACCAACTAAAATTGGTGGACCATGTGATAAAAAATTTGATTCTGATATTGCTTTAAAATGGCTAGATTATTATAATGTTCTTTATGAACTAGTTAAACATTATACTAATATGAAAATAGAAGATATTATTTCAGAGCAACTAGATGCTAGATTATCAGAAATTAAAACGAAAATGGATGCTAAAAAAGTTTTAAATGATATGGAAAAATTTGTTATTAATGAATATCGAATAATGGTTAATAAACCATTTTATTCACCAGATGAAGTTAAAAAATTTTCATTGTTATATTAATAACTTTGGTTTTTTTAACAAAATAATTTTTGCTTTAGAGCAAATATAAAATGGAGTGATTATATGGAAGAATTTAATAAATTTGCTTAGAAATGAAATATTAGAAAGTAAGGATGAAATAAGACAAATGCCAAATCAACATATAGAGTTGGATAATATTGTTGTAAATAGCCTTATGGATTATTTTTTATAACATGCGTTTGAATTAATAGATATTTTACAATATATTGATTTTAGTAATGCATCGCTAGTAAATAAAAAGGTTAGTTTTGTTGATTTATCTATCTTTTTTAATATTCCTTGTGATCCGCAAACGGTATACGACAAAAATCTAATTGGTACGAAATTATGTGGTGATTTTTATTAAAGAGTATTGTATTTTTATGAGTATTTCTTCATAGATTTTTAAATGCCTTTATAACCTTTATTTATAGGAGTTTACGATATCTTTGTTTATGGAGGATAATCACATAAATTGTTATAATTTCTTATATTTTTGCTTTCAAAGGTAGTAAATTAGTAGTAAAAATTTAGAAATTTTTTAAAGTATTAATTTTAAATATTAAAAAATACTATGAAATGCCATAGTATCTAAATATATTTTATGAGCGAGACTAGTGGCGTAGCCACTTAAGTCTTCGCCATAATAAGGATAGTATTACCCTTATTATGTAGCATGAAGCATGTAGCAATTTAATATTTTTTTGTTATATAGATTTTTCATTCAATTGCTTTCTGTATAATTTGACTCTCATTTGCTCTTCTTTAGATAAACAAAAATTTTCTATAAATCCTTCTTCATGATGTTTTTTTACATATTCCTCAATTGGTAAATCTGCTATTGTATCAATCTTTTGAAAAAATGGATATATATTTTTATATTCTCTTTCATATTTTTCTTGTAATTCTTTAATAACATCTGGTTGTGAACGATGAATTAATTGTATCTTAAACCATTTTTGCAGTTCAATATATTTTTTATAATATTCTTCCGATGTATATTCAGAAATAGGAAGATATAATGTTAGATATTCAGTTTCAAATTCTAAACACTTATCTTTATCAATGTTATACCATTCAGTTGTTTCTAAATCCATGTATGACTTATAACTAGTATTGGGGTCTCTTTCATAGGTCATATAATCTTCATTTTGCTCTCTAAAACCCTTTTGTATATAACTTCCCATATATACCATAATTCGATTGCTATTAATAGTCTTTCCCTCAAATGCCTCAGGGACTCCTTGATATGCCATCATAATCATTGTTTCCTCAGATGGTCCAATATAATCTTCATCTACTAATTGTGAAAGTTCTAAAAATCTTTTTACCTTTTCATGATTAGTTAATTCAATTAATTCATTTTTATAAGATATTAAAGTTTCTTTTTCATTTTTAATTTTATTATATTCATTCCTTACTTCGTTTAGTGCAGATTGTTTCATAATTCCACCTCGTATAAATATTATAACATAGATTTAATTTATATAATATATCATGTCAGAAAAAATCATTAAGAATTAAATTTAATAAAATATCAAATTCATATATGAAGTAGTAAAATAGTAGTAAATAAATATAAAGTTTTACTTATATTTCTCAAAATAAAGGATTTCTCAAAATAAAGGACAATTATTTAAAATTCAAACTTTTTTTAGGAAAAAGTTTTGATAATACAAAATGTGTTGCAACAGATTTTAGTAAAGCTAGAAATGTTAATTTAAATCCACAAACATTAGCTAATAAGAATTTATTTCGAGCAAAATTAGCTGGCGTTGATTTAAGAGGTAAAAATTTGAAAGATGTAATTTTAGATAGTGCCGATTTAGCTGATGCGATAGTTTCAGAACAAATTATATCACAATTAGATGGGCAACATGTACTTGGATTAGATAATGCGATTGTTATGTTTAATATTTATCCATTATTATATGAAGATAAATATAAATATTGTCAAGAAAAAATTAAAAATTTAATATTACCATTTTGATATTAATAAAAAATAACGAATTGTTTAATTTTCGTTATTTTATTATGCATGTATAACCAATACTTTCATTTAGTTCTTTTAACTTATTAGCTATATCTTCACTTGTTTCCTCACCATTAAACTCGTAAAAATTTTTAAGAGTTTCCCATTCTTCATCAGTGACAGCCTCTTCGTCATCGTTAATAGCTGATTTTGTTATTTGGCCTTTTTCAATGGTAATGGTACTAACTTCACCATTTTGTTTACATTCAAGGACCTTTTTATCTTTATTGCAACCTGTTAAACAAAAACATAAGATAAAAATACTAATTATAGTTAATTTTTTCAATTAAAATCACCAACCTCACTATAATTATAACATATTTATTTTAAAATATAACTTTCGTTTTTAAAAAATGTAAAGTTTTTAGGAAATAATATTAAAAATAGTAAAAAACTGGTATAATTAAAATGGAAGGTGATAAAATGTCAAAAATAAAAGATGTTGTAGGAAGAGAAATTTTAGATTCTAGAGGTAATCCAACTGTTGAAGTTGATGTTATTCTAGAAAGTGGTATTATAGGTCGTGCTTGTGTACCAAGTGGAGCTTCAACAGGGGAAAGAGAAGCTTTAGAGATGCGTGATGGTGATTCTAGTCGTTATTTAGGTAAAGGTGTGTTAAAAGCCGTTAATAATGTTAATACCGAACTTCATAATTTAGTTATTGGCTATGATGTATTAGATCAAAAGGCTTTAGATTATGCGATGATTAATCTTGATGGAACAGATACAAAGTCACGTTTGGGAGCAAATGCGATATTAGGTGTATCAATGGCAGCAATGAAGGCAGCTGCTTTATATAAAGGTATGCCACTTTATAAGTATATTGGAGAAGGTAGAACTTTACCTGTACCAATGATGAATATTATCAATGGTGGTGCCCATGCTGATAATAAATTAGATTTTCAAGAATTTATGATTATCCCTCAAGCAAATACAATTCATGAAAGAGTTAGAATTGGTACTGAAGTATTTCATAATTTAAAGAAAGTATTAAATGCTAAAGGTTTAGCGACAGGTGTTGGGGATGAAGGTGGTTTTGCGCCTAATTTAGAAAGTAACTCTGAAGGATTTGAACTTATTATGGAGGCAATTAGAAAGGCTGGATATGAGCCAGGTCGTGATGTTAAATTAGGTATTGACGTAGCAGCTAGTGAATTTTATAAAAATGGCAAATATGAATTAGTCGGTGAAGGAAAAAGTTTAACAACTGATGAATTAATTGACTATTATCAAGAATTGGTTAGTAAATACCCAATTATATCAATAGAAGATCCAGTTGATGAGAATGATTGGGAAGGCTTTAGAAAGATTACAGAGGTTTTAGGTGATAAGATTCAATTGGTAGGGGACGACTTATTTGTAACAAATAAAAAGTGTCTACAAATGGGAATTGATAATCATGCCGGCAATGCAATTCTTTTAAAAGTTAATCAAATTGGGACAATAACAGAGACAATTGAGACAATTGAGCTTGCTCGTAATAATGGTTATAAAACAGTTATTTCACATCGTAGTGGTGAAACTGAAGATACAACAATTGCTGATTTAGCGGTTGGGCTTAATTTAGGTCAAATTAAAACTGGTTCATTATCAAGAACTGACCGTATTTGTAAATATAATCAACTAATGAGAATTGAGGAAGAAATAAATAAAAATATCTAATAAAACTTGTTTTTATTAGAATATCTATGATATACTCATAATAGTATTAATTAAGATTTATTAAAGGACGAATGCTATGAGTGTTATATTGACTATTGTTTTAATATTATTATTTATTGTTATTTTGATATATTGGCAAGTTAAAAGAAAGCTTAGAGAATTTTCAGCATCAGTTTTTGGAACTTCTAATATTATTGAAGGAATTAAAAATCAAAAAATATCTTTAACTAATGAACCAAGATCGGTATTTGGTATGGAAAAACTATTACTTCCTAATATTGTTAAAGATTTTCCTAACTTAAATATTAATGAAATGAAAAAGATGGTTGAGGATAGCATTTTGATGTGCTTACAGTCAATTGAAAAAAAACAGGTATTAAAAGTTGATTATGTTAGTGAAGCTATAATAAATTGGATTCAAAGCCGAATTGATGATTTAAATAATGATGAGTTTGTGAATTATGACGCTATAAAGTTTCATCGAACAGTATTAAATCGGTATACTAATAAAGATGGAATTTATGCACTGACATTCCAAACGGCTGTAGAATACTTATATAGAAAAAATGATACAGATTATGAGAAAATTCAAAACCGTTTTAATACAGAATTTATTTATATTTTTGACGATACAAAGTTGGATAAGTATCAATCTGGTATTGCTTTAAATTGTCCAAATTGTGGAGCCCCAATTAAAGATTTAGGCGTTAAAATGTGCAATTATTGTGGTACTGGTGTGATAGATTTAGTAAAGAAAACTTGGATATTAAATAACATTCAAGAAAGTTAGAAAGAGAGAGGTAAAAAAATGGGTTTAATAAAATCTGCAATTAGTTCTATTGGAGGAACATTACATGAACAATGGGAAGATTACATTACATGTGATGAGCTTGATAATAATACATTAATGGTAAAAAAAACAACTAAGACAGGTCAAATATCGGCCAAGAGTAGAATCGAAGTCAAGCCTGGACAATGTGCTATTATTATGGATAGTGGTAAAATTTTAGATGCGACAGCAGAAGAAGATATATATACTTTTGATGCATCAACATCGCCATCATTATTTGCTGGTCAATTTGGTGGAATGTTTAAGGAAATGTGGGAAAGATTTAAATATAATGGTACACCAGCTAAAGAGCAAGCTGTCTATTATATTAATATTAAAGAAATTATTGATAATAAATTTGGGACACCAAACCCAATTCCTTTTCAAGATTGGTCTCATCCAATTCCAAATCAAATGACAGGTACTGTAACACCACTTCGTGTTCAAGTTAAATGCCATGGTAAATATACATTTAAAATATCTGATCCAATGACTTTTATGCGTGAAATTGCTGGAACAACAACTGTCTATAGAAGAGAAGAGATAACAGAACAGATGCGTTCAGAAGTCATTGCTGCTTTTCAAAATGTTGCCAATGAACTTGGTAATAGTGAACATAAAATCCCAGTACTAGAAATGCCAAGTGCAACCGATGAAATCCAAACAATGATGGAAGCAAAAGAATTTGATGCAGCTATTAAAAGAAGAGGCATAAGTTTAGTTGGATTTGCCGTTGAATCAGTTATTTTAGATGATGAATCAGCTAAAAAAATTGATAATTATGAATTAAGTTCAAACAGTTTTATGCAACAAGGTACACTTACTGGTGCTTATGCAAATGCTGTTCAAGATGCTGCTAAAAATGAAGGTGGTGCAATGAACGGCTTTATGGGTGTTGGAATGATGAATATGGCTTCTGGTGGAATGATGGGTGGAGTAGCGCAATCACCATTTAATGGTCAAACAAATAATTCATTTCAACAAATGAGTGATCCATTTGCAAAATCAAATAATATGCAATCTACGACAGCAGGAGTGGCTGAACAAGTAGTTGATAGTAAAAGGCATTGTTCCAATTGTGGTACTGAAGTAACTGGCAAATTTTGTACTAATTGTGGAACAAAGTATGAAGAAGTTATTCCAGAAGAATCAAAATCTAATAAGTGCCCAAAATGTGGATTAGATTTTACAGGGAAATTTTGTCCTGAATGTGGAACTTCTATAGAAAAATAAATTAAAAGTAAGGAGTGTTAAAAATGAAATGTCCAAAATGTGGAAAAAATGTTAAAGAAGGAGCAAAGTTCTGTGTTGGGTGTGGAACATCATTAACTAGTTCAGTTGATAATAAAACTGAGACTGAAGCTACAAAAAATACAGAAACTAGTCAAAAGGTTGAGGCTGTAAAAGAAAAAGTTTCAACTAAGATGAATGAAGTTAAAGAAAGTGCTAAAAAAGCGGCTGATAGCGATTTTATGAAAATGATATTGGCTAGTCTTATGTTTTTAGTTAATATTATATTAAAACCAATTAAAACTTTAAAATCAAAAATAGAAGAGTATGCAGATCCCAAAAATGGTTTTATTTTAGCTGGGGTTGTTGCTCTTGCAACAATGATTGTAAGGGTTATAGTATCCTTTATCATGGCTTTGATTCAAAAGCAATGTTCAACTCCATTATTTGGGAAAGAAAGCTGTGCCTCATTTGGCGAAAAATTACAATCAATCGATTGGATGGGTATAACTTTAAAGCATTTATTAATTATTTTAATCTCAATGTTTGTGGTTTCTGGTATTTATTATGTTGCTAGCCTAATCGCTAAAAAAACGGCAAATTTTATGAGATTGCTTACAATTACTGCTGTATCATTTGTGCCTGCTTGTGCAGCAATGTATTTATTAACACCAATATGTGGTTGGATCAATTTTCACTTTGGCGTAATTGTTACAATTGCTGGATTTGTTTATTCACTAGTAATATTCTTTAGTGCTATTAAAGATGAATTTAAGTTTGAAAGTGATGATAAGGCTGTTTATTTCCACTTAATATGTGTTAGTGTTATTTTAATTATTTTATATTTTGTTGGTTATAATGTAGCTGCTAATTCAGTAACAAGTAATCCAAGTAGTTCATTTAATTGGTAATAATAATGATATGTTAAAGAGAGTATAAATCCTCTCTTTTTTTGTGCAGTTTTTTTATAAATATTTATGTAAAAGTAAATTTTAATGCTATAATGTAAATATATTTAAATCATAGTTCATAATTAAATTTTTATTAATTATTAAGAGGGTGTTTATAGTATGGAAAATAATTCAAGTTTAAATAAATTATATGTCGATACTTATGATTATATAGATAGTGAGATAGATATTTCTAATAGTCTAGGTGGATTGGAAAGTGATGATGACATAGATTTTATTACGGATATTACCGAAGTATATTTAGAGGAAGTAAAAAGTATTACGAAATTAACTAAAAAGGAAGAAACAGAATTATTTTGTCGATTTTTAAATGGTGATATTCATGTTAAAAATAGACTCATTGAAGCCAATTTATATTTGGTTATTAAAACAGTAGAAAAAATGATGAATGAAGGTCTTTCTTTTCTTGATTTAATTGAGGAAGGAAATTTCGCACTCATTAATGCTATTGAAACTTTTGATATTAATAGTGATATCTCTTTTTGTTCTTATGCCCAACTTTGTATATATCGGCATATTTGCAATGTAGTTGATAATCAAGTAAAAAATAGTGGATCATTTAATGTTTCATATTCTAAAGTATTGAAATGTAAAAGTATTCAAAAGAAATTAAGTAAAACGTTAGGATATGATCCATCGGTTGAACAAATCTCTAAGGAGTTATGTCTATCAGTAGATAAAATAGAATTAATTTTAAAATGGCAAAAGGAGTCTATCAATATCGATTTATATGAGAAAAGTGAATTATTTGTTGACGATATTTCGTTAGAAGAATATGTTACAACAAAAGTAGATTTTTCAACGGCTAAAAATATGTTTTATTTATTAAGTGAAACAGAAATTTTTGTTTTGACATACTATTTTTGGCTTAACGGTGTTCAAAATCAGCCATTAGAAAAGATTGGAAGAATTTTAAATATAACGAGAGAAAGAGTTAGACAAATAGAAGCTAAAGCTTTGCAAAAATTAAAAATAGAATTTGCAAGAAGGAAATGTCAACAAAAAATTTCTGAACAAGTAAATGAACAACAAAGAAAAATTAGAATTGATAATAATATATCTATGGATAGCTCGAGATTTGCTAATTTTCAAAAAATTTATAATCAAATAGATTCAGGACGATTAACTAAAAAATGATAAAATATATTTATCTTTTTTTAGTTTGTACTTTACTTTTCCCTTACTTTAAAAACATATTTTTTATAAGTATTTTTTGTTTTAAGTAAAAATTTATGATATACTTATATTAGTAGTCTAGGAGGTATTTATGGCAAAGAAAAAGAAAAGAAAAGAGGATAAAAAAAGTAGTAGTAATTTTAAAGTGGAGTTTGTTGGAATACTATTGGTTTTAGGAGCTATTATTGGTTTTGTCCCATATAACGGTTTTGTTGGAAATTTAATTAAAGCTTTTGCCATTTTTTTATTTGGTGCTTGGTATTGGATTTTTTTGGTGTCTATATTTGCAATTGGTGGATATATGATAATAAAGCGTGAGAGTGTTAAGTTTTTTAGTATAAAACTTATTGGATTTTATATGATTGTTTTGAGTATTTTAGTTTTTGCTCATTCAACTTATATTGAAAAACAATTTTCTGATGATACAAATTTAGTTTCAAATTTAAATGCCATGGAGGTTATAAAAGAAACTGTTGATAATTTTATGGCTTCAATTAATGAAATAAGAGAACCACAAGGTGGTGGGATTATTGGGGCAAGCGTATCAGTTTTATTTTTTAATTTATTTGGTACACAGGCAATATGGATTGTCGTATTTACGATTGCTATAGGTGGTATTGTTCTATTTACTGGTTTTTCGATTATTGATTTCTTGAAAAGTGCATCTAGTAAAGCTAAGGAAAAGATGCTTCAAAATAAGGAAAAGAAAGATAAGAAGGACATTGCTAAGGCTGAAGAAAAATTTGAAAATGATAATAAAATTGTGGTATCTAGTGTTGATGAATTGATTCATATAAATGATGAGAGAATTGATGAAAATCAGGATAAACGTGATAGATTTGATAATAAAATTAATGAAAAAGAATCTTCGGCTCAAGAAGAAATTGATAATGTTGTAATAAATAGTGATATATATGAAGAAAATAAAGGATACATTTTTCCATCACTTAATTTATTAGCGAAGCCATCTCGAAGCAAAACAACAGAAAATCAAGAAAGTATTAAGCATAATGTTCCAATCTTAATCCAAGTTTTAAAGGATTTTGGTATTGAAGGAAAAATAATTGCGGCTAATATTGGGCCATCAGTTACCCAGTATGAACTTGAAATAAAAGCAGGAACAAAGGTTAGTAAACTTCTTGGGATTCATCGAGAGATTGCGTTAGCTTTAGCTGCCAAAGAGGTTAGGATTCAAGCCCCAATTCCAGGTAAGAGTACAATCGGAATTGAAATTCCTAATAAAAGCATCTCAATGGTTGTTGTAAGAGAGATATTAGAGCGCGTCCCTAAGTCTTTAGATAATAGTAAATTATTAGTAACCCTAGGAAAATCAATCGATAATAATCCTGTTTGGTGTGAAATAAATAAAACACCGCATTTATTAGTAGCTGGTTCAACAGGTAGTGGTAAATCGGTTTGTATTAATAGTATAATTGTGTCAATTTTAATGCGTGCTAAACCAGAAGAGGTAAAACTTGTTTTAGTTGATCCTAAAAAAGTAGAGTTATCAATGTATAATGGGGTCCCTCATTTATTAGCTCCCGTTGTAACTGACCCTAAAAAGGCTAATGTTGCTTTAAAAAAGATTGTTGTAGAAATGGAAAGGCGCTACGATGCTTTTAGTGAAAGTGGAACTAAGAATATTGCTGGCTATAATACATATATTGAAAAGAAAAATGAAACATTACCTGAAGGTGAAAAATTACGTAAAATTCCTTATATTGTGGTAATTATTGATGAGCTTGCTGATTTAATGCTTGTTGCAGCTAAGGAGGTTGAAGACTCCATTATGCGTATTACACAAATGGCTAGAGCAGCAGGTATTCATTTAATTGTAGCAACCCAAAGACCGTCAACAGATGTTATTACGGGTGTTGTAAAGGCTAATATCCCATCACGTATATCGTTTGCTGTTTCGAGTAGTATTGATTCGCGTACTATTTTAGATATGACAGGAGCTGAAAAATTATTAGGAAAAGGTGATATGTTATTTTTACCACAAGGAGAAAACACTCCAATAAGGGTGCAGGGAACTTATATTTCGGAAGAAGAAATTAGCGCTGTTGTTGATCATGTTATTAAGCAACAAAAAGCTCATTATGATGAAACGCTTCTAATGGATGAAGAGGAAATGCATGCAACCACCAATGTAGATGATAGTGGTGATGCTGATGAACCACTTTATAACGAAATTGTTGAGTTTGTTGTAACGCAAGGTAAGGCTAGTGCTTCCTTATTACAACGAAGATTTCGTCTAGGTTATAATCGAGCTGCACGTGTTATAGATTTGTTAGAAGAAAGAGGTATAATTGGTCCTAATAATGGTTCTAAACCTCGTGAGGTTTTAGTAAAATTAGATAATAGTGATAATGAATAATTGACTTTAGAATTTTAATATAGTAAGATTATTTCAAACGGAGGGAAAGAATGGAAAAAAAGAAAAATATTATTTTACCAATTATAATTTTAGTTTTTGTTGCACTTATCGCAATTGTTTTAGTTGTTGTTTTTAAAGGTGGAAAGGGTAATAATTTAGGGAATATTGATAAAAATAAGAGTGTAAGTAAAGCATCGGAGTTGATTGTTAATGATTATCAATCGATTAATTGTATTGATGATTGCGAGTATTTATATGCTTATAAAGGCGAGGATAAGCTTACAGGAAAATTTGATTTTTATAATGAAGTAGGAAAAAAGATAGGCGAATTTGATTTATCTAAAGTTGATCCTAAAATAGCTACAACTTTTGATATTGAAGCTATTGCTGATAGTTATTTTATTGCTTCTTATTTAGTAGCTGGTGAATTAGATTATAAGTATGTTGTTTATAATATGAAGGGGAAAGTTTTATTAGAAGCTAGTGATGCTGAAAAGTTAACTAATAAATATTTTACTGCTGATGATGGTGATAAAGAATATCTTTTTGACAATAGTGGTAAAGCTATTTATGAAGATATTGAAAATACTAGTGTTTATAATGATAAATATATAACTTTTAGAATTAATAAAGTTGATAAAATTATTGATGAAAATGCTAAAGAAATTTTATCTGGCTATACAATTGCTAAAGTTATATTAGATGAAAATGAGGAAATTGATTATTTAATTATTAGAAATACTGAAGACTCCGTATATAATTATTATAATATTAAGGATAATAGTAAAAAGGGTAATTCATTTACAAATTATACAACTGATAAAGATAAGGTTATTATTACTAAAAAGGTTGATTCAAAAAATAAAAAATTTGTTTTAAATTCGAATGGTGAACAAGCTGAATATGTTGAAGTTAAAGAAAAAGATGTCGATACTGATGCTTATTATAATGCCATTAAGGAAAAAGTTGATACTGAAAAATATGGAATATTTAAATCTACATTAAATTCTGAAAATCAAAATTATATTTTAGTTGATATTGCAAGTGAAAATAAATATGGTGTTTTAGATGTTGCTAAAGGGGAATTTAAAGAATTAGGAAAATATAAAGAAAATTCTAATCGTCGTTTAAATTTGAAAAAAATATCAGGAAATGATGACATAGAAGGAAATGATGATATTATTTATTCAATTGAGTGTACAACTTATAATTGTGATAATAATGTTATGCATATTTACAATTTTAGTAAGAATGAATTATTATTTGAAAGAGATGCTAAAGAAAAGTCCCCAATTTATTCTTATAAATTATATGATAATGGCTATTATGTATTTAGAACTACAACTTCAAAGTTTGATGATTCTAATAAATATTTCTTGTATGATAATAAAGGTGAAGAATTATTTCAAAGTGATGATGACATTAAGATAATTGATAGTAAATTAACTTATTATATGGGAACTCCTATTAATACAGGAAAAATTAATTTATATAGTTTAAAAGAAAAAAAAGTTATTAATTTAGATGATGATGAGATTCTTAGCGTAACAGGTCAAAAATTTGGCAATAATGAGGATAATAAATTATATCAATTTGTTAGTGATGATGCTACATTCTTAATAAATGATGATGGCGAGGTTACTAAGTTAGAAGGAACATACAAATCACATGACAGTGTTGGTGTATATTTATCTAATGATAATAAAATATCTTATTATAATGTATTTACAAAAGATACTACAATTTATGAATTAGGCAAGAATGAATCGATAAACGGAAGTACAGGTAAAGAATTAGTTCCATATCGAAATGCGATTTTTGTAAATAATTCATATGATAATACTTTTAAAATTATTGGCGTAAATGGTAAAGTGTTATTAGAAAAGAAAGATTTGCAAATCCATAGTATTCATAAAAGAGCTGATGGTAGTATACTTGTTATGGTTACTGATAAAGATGATAGTAAAGGCATGTATATTGTTAGATAAAATTGATGAGATAGAATTGTAAAGCAATTCTATTTTATTTTAATTTGGATTGATTTAGGATACTTGTTTTGATATAATAAATACTAGTTGATAGGAGCGTTGCAAATGAAAAAAAGAGTACTTAATAAGCAAAAGCTATTTATTTTTATAAGTATTATTTTTATAAGTTTCTGTATTTTATTTTATGGATTTAGATTTATATATTATTATCGAAAATTCAACAAAAAAGCTGATAATGGACAGGTAATTCAGTTATTATCAACAACGGTTAGAAGTAACAATGAGCCAGTAACAACTGGTGATGGTTTATATAGTGTTGGTAGTGAATTTATATTTAAAGGTGCGTCTGTCAATAACTATGTAATGTATTCTGGATTATTATGGCGAATTGTTAAGATTAATAATGATGGTTCAATCAATTTAGTTACGGATAAAAATATGAATGAGTTTATGTGGGGTACAACAGGTGCTAATTATAATAGTAGTGAGGTAAGAAAGTGGTTGAATGAAAATGGAGATAATACAGGTATATTTTATCAAAACTTGTATAATCCAAAAACTTATTTAAAAACAAGCATGTTATGTTTAGATACAGTTTCAAATATATCTAATTTTAAATGTGATAAAACGTTAACTGATGATTATGTTGGACTTCTTAGTGTTATAGATTATACTAGTAGTATTGTTGATGAACAAACCTATTTAAATATAAATGATGAATATTGGCTTTCAACAATGGTTGATAGTAGTAATGCTTGGTTTGTTGATTCAGATAAGATTTCTAAAACAAAAATAACAGATTCGTATGGAATAAGACCAACTATAACACTTAATGAAACGGTTTCTTATGAGAGTGGTGATGGAACCATAAATAATCCTTATAAAATTGGTTATAATGATGGGTTAGTATTAGGTAGTCATGTTAAATTAGGTAATGACATTTGGATTGTTTATGAAATCAATAATGATAATGTCCGTTTAGCATTATCTGGTTATGTTGATAGAGGAAATGCTACTTATAAGTTTGGTAGTAGTAATATTTATTCACCAACTACAACAGGAAATTTAGGATATTATTTAAATAATAATCTTTATGAAAATTTGCCATATAAAGATTTAATTATTAATAATGATTGGTATATAGGCTCATATGAAGATGATTTTACGAATATTTATAAAGATAAAGTAACTGCTAAAATAGGATTATATAATATAGCTGATATTAAATTAAATAATGAAACAAAAAATTATTATTTACTTACTGGTGGAACTGATAGTAAGGTGTTTGCTTTTGACATGAGTGGTTATTTGTTTGAGTCTGGTTCAACACAAAATCGTCTTATAAAGCCAGCTATTACTATTAGAAAAAGTAAAGTAGTTAGTGGTACGGGAACATTAAACGATCCATATATATTGGAGGGATAAAATGAATGAAAATAATAATGTGAAACTTAAGAAGAAGCGAAAAATTTATAAGTTGACAATCGTATTTGCTTTTTTAGATTTATGTGCGATTATTTGTTTTATTGTTGTATATTTTACTCCTTTAAAAGATTTAGTTATCACAACAGCTTTAAATACAATGACTCATAAATATTTAGCTTATGTATTTTATAGTGATAAAATGGTTCAGGATGTTCGTAATTCTAATTATTCAATTCCTGTTAATGAAAATGTAGATTTAGATCAAATTGTTATTGATACATCAATTAAGACACGATATGATTCGCCTGAGGAGGAGCAAATTTTAAAACGTGATCCAGGTAATGATGATTATAAAATTATTAATGTTGAGATTGGTAATAATAAGGGATATTTAGTAGCTATATATGATCCTTCTCGTGTACATTTAATAACTAAGGAAGTTTTAGGAACAAAATTAGGTGAAAAGACAATTGATATGTGTAAACGTTATAATGGTTTAGTATGTATTAATGGTGGAGGATTTTTAGAAGAGGATGGTTGGGGAATTGGTTCTCCAATGGGATATGTTGTTAATAATGGCGAAATTATTTGGTCATCTGGTTATAATCCTAATGCTCAATTAATAGCTATGACTAATGATAATAAATTATTATTAACAATTGATTCTGCTGAAAATGCAATCGCTAATAGTAATGTTCGTGATGCCCTAGAATTTGGACCATTTTTAATTGTTAATGGTACACCAATGACGACAGTTGGTGATGGTGGGTATGGAAGGTCTCCTCGTGTTGCTATAGCGCAAAGAAAAGATGGTATTATTTTATTTTTAGTAGTTGACGGAAGTGCGTTATACGTCGATGGAGCAACATTATCAGAGATGATTGACTTATTGATGCGTTATGGGGCACATAATGCTGCTAATCTAGATGGAGGAAACTCTTCAACCTTAATTGTTAATGGTGAAACATATAATAAATTGATGCCAAATGCAGCTAAAACAGGTGGTAGGTATGTTGTTAATGGTTGGGGCTTACTACCAAAATAGCCTATTTTTTCAAAAAAGTTATAAAAAATATAACTTTTTTTGCTTAAAAAAAAGGATTTTTGAAACTTTTGTTGTATATTTATATATAGGGAGTGTGAATATATGCTTACAAATGAACAAATAAATAATATTAGAAGTAGCGTTAATATTGTGGACATTGTCTCTAGCTATATTCCATTAACTAAAAAGGGCAAAAATTATTTTGGTGTTTGTCCATTTCATCCAGATAGTGACCCAAGTTTTTGTGTATCAGAACAAAAACAAATTTATACTTGTTTCTCTTGCAAAGCAACAGGTAATGTTTTGCACTTTATTATGAATTATGAAAATATTAATTTTATGGACGCGGTAAAAATAATTGCTGATAAAGCAAATATTGACATAAATATTGGTGATACCTCAAGGTATTTACCTGATAAAAATAAGAAATTGTTTGAAATTTATGATGTGGCTAGTAAGTTTTATCAAAATAATATTAATACGATAAACGGCATTAAGGCTAGGGATTATTTACATGATAGAGGTTTTGATGATAATATTATTAAGGAGTTTATGATTGGTCTTTCATTGCCTAATCATGATTTATTAACAAAAATTTTAATTAATAATAAAAATTCTTATGAAGATATGATAAAAAGTGGTTTAGTTGTTAAAAATAATTATGGTTATAGTGATATTTATAACAATCGTATTATGTTTCCTATTTGGGATATTACAGGTAAAGTTGTAGGATTTAGTGGGAGAATTTTTAATGGCGAGGATACTAATAAGTATGCAAAATATATTAATACAAAAGAAACTCCAATTTTTAAAAAAGGTGAACTTTTATATAATTATCATCGAGCTAAAAATGCTTGTCGTCAAAAAAATTTTACAGTTATTGTAGAGGGTCAACTTGATTTAATTAGGGCATATAGTATAGGACTATCAAATATTGTAGCGACAATGGGAACAGCGTTTACGAAAGAACATGCGATGTTAGTCAAAAGGTTAGCTAAAGATGTAGTGATATGTTTTGATGGAGATAGTGCTGGCGAGAAAGCTACGCTAGCTTGTGGAAATGAACTGGAGAATCTGGGAATTACACCTAAAATTGTTCGCTTAGAAGAATCTTTAGATCCCGATGAGTATATAAGAAAATTTGGTAAAGATAGATTTTTGGAAAAAATTGATAATCCTATAAGTTTTATGGATTTTAAATTATCATTTTATAAAAATAATAAAAATTTGAATGATAATAATGATATTGCTAAATATGTTAATACCATTATTGATGAGTTATCAAGAATTGATGATGATGTCTTAAAAGAATTAACTTTAAAAAAACTCAGTTTAGAATCAAGACTAGATATCGATTTTTTGCGAAATAGTTTAAATAATAAAAAAGTGTTAGTTAAAAGAGATGTAAAGATAGTTACACAGCAAATTAAGGAAAATAAATATGAGCTTGCTACTAAATATTTAATTTATTATATGTTAAAAGATAAAAAGGCAATAAAAATATATAATAGTTCTAAAGTTTTTATTCCTAATGAAAAATATCGCCTTTTAGCTAAGGAAATTAGTTGTTTTTATTTAAATAATGGTTTTATTAAGGTAGCAGATTTAATGAATTCTTTTGTTAATGATGACGATATTATTAAATTAATTGGTGAAATTGAAAAGCTAGATTTACGTGATGATTATGATGTTAATAAAATAAATGATTGCATTAATGTCTTAAAGCAGTATACAGTTAATTATGAAACAAAAAATTTAGATCAAAAATTACATAATACTGATAGTTATGATGAAAAAATCGCGTTAGCACAGAGATTATTGGATTTGAAGAAAGAACAAAGTAAGGTTATGGAGGAAAAATAGTATGAATGAAATTAAAACATTTGAAGAAAGAAAAAATGAACTTGTAAAAAACGGAAAGGAAAAAGGTTTTATCACTTATGAAGAATTAGCTAATGCATTAAAGGGTTTGGATTTAGATTCTGATTCTTTAGATGAATTATATAATTTGTTTAATGAAAATAATATTGCGATAGTATCAGAAGATGATGATGATTCTAATGGTGGTGTTGATAAATTATTATTAGATGATAATGATATTACTAAAGATCTAACGATTAATGATCCTGTTAGAATGTATTTGAAAGAGATTGGTCAAATCAAATTGTTAACAATGGATGAAGAATTAAAATTGGCTGATCGTATTTTAGCTGGTGATGAGTTAGCTAAATCAACATTAGCGGAAGCTAACTTACGTCTTGTTGTTAGTATTGCTAAGAGATATGTTGGAAGAGGAATGTTATTTCTTGATTTAATTCAAGAAGGTAATATTGGTCTTATGAAAGCTGTTGAGAAATTTGATGTCTCTAAAGGTTATAAATTTTCGACTTATGCGACTTGGTGGATTAGACAAGCTATTACACGTGCCATAGCTGATCAGGCTAGAACAATTAGAGTACCTGTTCACATGGTTGAAACAATTAATAAATTAGCACGTGTTCAAAGACAACTAACATTGGAACTTAACCGTGAACCTAGTGAAGAAGAATTGGCTAAAAAAATGAATATTTCGGTTGATAAAATTCGTGATATTTATAAAATTTCTCAGGAACCTGTTAGTTTAGAAACACCAATCGGTGAAGAGGATGATTCACATTTAGGTGATTTCATTAAGGACGAACGCAATATGAGTCCTGAAGAATATGCAGAGAATGAATTGTTGAAAGATGAAATTTCTGAAGTATTACTTACTTTGACAGAACGCGAAGAAAAGGTTATTCGTTTAAGATTTGGTCTTGAGGATGGAAAATCACGTACCTTAGAAGAGGTTGGGCAAATGTTTGGCGTTACAAGAGAAAGAATTCGTCAAATAGAAGCTAAAGCATTGAGAAAATTGCGTCATCCGTCACGTTCTAGAAAATTAAAAGATTATATGAGTGATTAAATTGGAATTATCGAAAAGATTAAAATGTATTGCTGATATGATTGAGGTTGGTAGTACAATCTTTGATGTTGGGTGTGATCATGGTTTATTAGATATTTATTTAACCAAGAATAAGGATTGCGATTGTATAGCTAGTGATATTAGCCCTAATGTCTTAAAAAACACAATTATTAATATTAATAATAATGGTTTAACTGATAAAATTAAAATTATATGTAGTCCTGGCTTTGACAATCTTGATATTACAAATAGTGATATTGTGGTTATATCAGGAATGGGGACAAAAACGATTTTAAATATTTTAGATTGTGATAAGATATTAAATATTAATAATTTAATAATTCAATCTAATAATGAAATAGAATTATTAAGAAAAATGGTTGTTAAAAAAGGCTTTTATATTTTCAATGAATGTATAATAGATGAACATAATAAGAATTATATTATTATTTATTTTAAACGAGGATTTAAGCGATATCGAAAAGAGGATTATTTGTTTGGACCAATTGCTCGAAAAAATATTATATATAGTAAGTATTATAATTCTCTTTATATAAAAAATAGAAAGATAATGGAACATATTCCTAAAAAATATATAATTAAAAAAATAAATTATTATATTTATTTATATAAAATAAAAAAATTCACAAGTATGAAATTTTAATTTACATGTGAATTTTTTAAATAAAGAATGTTGGACCATTATTATTAGTATCAATTGAATTATTATCAATGTTTGTTTCATTATTATTTTGTTCTTGTTTGCTTGAAGTATTAGTTTGATTATTGGTTGGTGCAGGGGTGTCAACTTTTTTAAATTCATTCATAATTTTAAACATCGTTTTGGCATTATTTACAATTGGTGATACTTGCTTTACCATGGGAATAGCTTGATTAACAATTCCTAATGTTTTTTGTACATTTGATAATATACCAGACCAATTAAAACCTTTAACACCACCTAAAATGCTACCTAGAATTCCTTTACTAGCAGGAGCAGCCGTGTATGGTGCATAACTAAAATAAGGTGAATAATAGTTCATGATAAATACTCCCTTCTAAATTATTATATGAAATAATAAAAAAATGTTTTACAATTTATACATTTATGATATAATTTATGTTAGAATAAATAGTGGTATAGATAATAAAGGATATTGGTGATGTGTGATGATAAAAAAAATACTGTTAGCACCTTTTATGTTTATTTATAAACTTATTGTATTTTTATTGAGTAATTTTTGGTATGGTTTTTTAGTTATCTGTTATGGCATTTATTTTCTTGTATCAGGATTTTTTAAGCTAATTACTTTTCCGATAAGATTTTTGTTTAAGAAGGCTAATCATAGTGAGAAGCAGTTATTAAGACAAGAAAAGGAACGAACAGAAAAATTAAGTAAGTTACAAAAAGTTCAAGAAAAGCAACGTGAAAAGGAACGAAAGTATTTGCAAGAACAAGAGCGTATTGCGGCTAAGAAGCGTGAAAAAGATGAAGAAAGTTTATATTTAGCAAAAAGAGAAAAGAAAAAATTTGGGGATGTTCTTAATGACTTTATTACTTCAATTGTTTCAATTCCAAAAAACATTAAAAAGAAGAATGATGAGCAAAGACAAAAGCAATTAGAACGTAAAAATTTATCTAAGCAAGTTTTGTTAATTGATTTTGATGGTGAAGATGCTGTTAAAAGTAGTGCAAAACAAATATATGAGTATGTAGCTAAAGATAAAGAAGGAAAAATTATTAAAGGATATTTTGATGCTTTTTCTAAAGTTGAAGTTCATTCGTTTTTATTAAATGAAGGTTATGAAGTTTATAGTATTAGAACTTCAAAATGGATTAAGCTTTTTCATAGTAATTATTCATCAAATCGTGTAAAAATAAAAACAAAGGATTTAATTTTCTTTTTGACACAATTATCAACATATATTAAAGCTGGTATTCCGCTAGTTGATTCACTTCAAATTTTGAGTCGTCAATATAAACAAAAGAGTTATCAACGAATTTTTAGATCAATGATGTATGATTTGACGATGGGTGAAAATTTTAGTGTAGCTATGGAAAAGCAAGGAGTGGCATTTCCGAAATTGTTGATAAATATGGTTAGGGCTTCTGAGATGACTGGTGAATTGCCAGAGGCTTTGGATGATATGGAACAATATTATACTGAGGCTGAAGCTACAAGAAAGCAAATGATTACAGCTTTAACTTATCCGTCAATTGTTTTTGTTATCGCGATTGGGGTTATGACATTTATTATGATTTATATTGTACCAAAATTTGTAGAAATCTATGATACAATGGACTCAGCCCAAATTCCTGTTTTTACAGTAGCTGTTATGAAAATAAGTGATTTTTTACAAAATAATGTAATTTGGATAATGATTGCGATTGTAATTATAATTATTTTACTTAAATGGCTTTATGATAATGTTAAAGCTATTAGAACTGCGATGCAGACATTCGCGATGAAACTACCTGTGTTTGGGAATATTATAATTTATAATGAGGTAACAATGTTTACCAAAACTTTTGCCTCATTATTAAAACATAATGTCTTTATTACTGATAGTATGGAGATTTTAAATAAAATTACTAATAATGAGGTATATAAAAATATGATTTTAGATACAATTAGTAATTTAGCTAAGGGTGAGAAAATATCGTTAGCTTTTAATAATCAATGGGCTTTTCCAATTCCTGCTTATGAAATGATTGTTACAGGTGAAAGAACAGGGCAATTGCCAGAAATGATGTCTAAAGTTTCTTCTTATTACCAAGAGCAACATCGAAATGCGGTAACACGTGTTAAAGCTTTTATTGAACCAGCTTTAATTATTTTCTTAACAATTGGTGTAGGATTTATAATATTATCGATTGTTATTCCAATGTTTAATATGTATAATGAAATTCAATAGGAGTTGTGTATGATGGAAATTTATTATATTATCGTATTTTTTATCCTTGGGGCGATATTAGGTTCATTTTATAATGTTGTTGGATATCGTTTACCTAAAGGTGAATCGATAGTTTTTCCATCATCACATTGCCCAAATTGTGGGCATAATTTGAAGCCTTATGAATTAGTTCCTATTTTTTCTTTTTTATTTTTAAAAGGTAAATGTAGTAAATGCAAACAAAAAATTTCTTGGTTTTATACTATTTTTGAAATTTTAACTGGCTTATTATTTGTTTTATGTTATTTAGTTTTTAAAGATAATGTTATTGATTTAATTATATCTTTAACTTTTGTTTCGATGTTAATAATTATCTTTGTTAGTGATTTTCACTATTTAATTATTCCAGATTCAGTATTATTAATATCATCGATAATTTTATTAGTAGAATTAATTATTAAAAGTGGTTTAAATAATTTTTATGTACCACTTCTTAATGGTATTATTTCTTTTATTGCTATGTACTTGATAAAATTACTTGGTGATTTTATTTTTAAAAAAGAATCAATGGGTGGAGGAGACATCAAATTATTATTTGTAATTGGTATGGTTTTAGGTTTCTCTCAAGCTTTATTTTCAATTTTTGTAGGTTCTTTAGTTGGTTTACCAATTGCCTTTATTATTTTACTTAGAAAAAAAGATCATGTTATTCCTTTTGGTCCATTATTAGGTATTGGAGCAATAATTGTTTTGTTAACACAATTTAATGTAATCGATTTTTTTAATTCGATGATATAACCTAAACATACAATACTGTATGTTTTTTTGTTTACATTATAACTTTTTAATGTTATAATATGAAACTTAAAGGGTGGTTTTTTATGGAAAAAGTAACAATGGCAATAATTTTTGAACATAAGAAAATTAAAAATAATTTATGGCAATTAATACCAAAAGAGCCTGCTATTGGTAAAATTTTTTATACTGAAGAAAATAATAATAATGTTCCATACTTATTTACAGATGATACATATTATGAGTTTGTTGATCAAAAAAATTTATTTTTGGATAGTGTTGCATATCCAATGAATTTATTTGAAGATGAAGTTAAAAATATCGCACATTTTTACTTTAAAGACATAGCTAAAAATAAATACTTTGAATTGATTGGCAAGAATGGGCAAAAGTTTTTTTATCAAGTAACTGAAAATAATTATTTGTTAACAACAGACATACTTTCTTTTTATAGTGATGAAAAGGCTGAATATATCGGAAATGTGATTTATAATAAAAAGAATGAATTAGATATAAAACATCTTCTAAGCATTTTAAAACCGGAGATAAGTAGAAATAATAATCAAATTTCCAACAATGATGATAAAGGAATTGGTAATGTAAAGTTTGAAGCTAGTGGTGATTATGGCACATCATCTGTAAAGGAATTTATTAATAATACTAAGTCTGGAATAAATACTGATAAAATTGTTACTACACCACCTTTAAGTAGAAAAGAAAAGTATAATTCGATTTTAAATGTTGCTGAATCCTATGATAAATTAAGTCAAGTTATTATTTCACAGGATCAAGCGTTAAAGAAGGTATTATTAATAATAAGAGGTAATATTGAAAAAGCTGATGAAAATTGTAAAATTAATAATATCTTGTTGGTTGGGCCAACCGGTGTTGGAAAAACTTTGATTGCTAGTGAAGTGGCGAAAATCTTAAATGTACCATTTGTGAGTATTGATTCAAACAATTATTCACCAACTGGTTATGTAGGTTCATGTTTTGTTGAATGTTTAGAAAGCCTATATATGAAATCTAAAGGAGATTTAAAATTGGCTCAAAAAGGAATTGTTTTTATCGATGAATTTGACAAAATAGCTATAGGTAATTCACAAGATTATGTTAGAACGGTTGGCGTTCAAGATGCTTTATTGACGATGGTTGAAGGCCATGAATATAACTTAACAATTGGAAAAGATAAAAAAATTGTTCCTTTTAATACTTCTAAGGTAACGTTTATTGCAGCAGGGGCATTTGAGAAAATAACAACGCCTAAGCTTCAAAATCCAATTGGTTTTAATTCAGGTGGTGCTAAACCATATAATTATAAGAACGATATTAATACAAAATTAATTAATTATGGTATTAAAAGTGAATTGGTTGGTAGATTTATTAAAGTTTTATTAGATAGTTTAACAGTAGAAGATGTTGTAAAAATTATTTTATCAAAGAGGAGCCTTTTTAATTATTATTTAAAGTTTTTTGAAGATTATAATATCCAATTTGAATATAATAGAAATTTTATTGAGGCATTAGCAAAATATTCTATGAATAAAAATGGTGGAGCAAGAGGAATTGATCAAGTGATTGAAGATGTGTTTAGTGAATGCTTATTTAAAATATATGATCCTAAAAATAATTTTTCCAAATTGATAGTTGATGAGCAAATAGTAGAAGATCCCAAAAAATATATTTTGAGATAGTTAAGTAATATAGTATAATTATTTTGGTGGATAAAATGGAAAAATATCGTGAAATAGAAAAAAGTATCATAAAAAAGTATCGTAAAGAAATATGGAGTAAATTTGTTAAAGCTATTAAAGAATATCAATTAATAGATGAAAATGATAAAATTGCGGTTTGTATTAGTGGTGGGAAAGATTCCTTTTTATTAGCTAAATGCATGGAAGAACTAAAAAGACATGGTCAGTTTAAATTTGATTTAGAGTTTATTGTTATGAATCCAGGTTATAATGCAGAAAATTTAAGTAGGATTTTAGAAAATGCAAAGTTATTAAATTTAAATATTCATTTATTTGAAAGTAATATTTTTGAAGTTTCGAAAAAAAGTTTTAAAGATAATCCATGTTATTTATGTGCTAGAATGCGAAGAGGCTACTTATATAGTAAAGCTAAAGATTTAGGTTGTAATAAAATAGCTTTAGGACATCACTTTAATGATGTTATTGAAACCGTTATGTTAAATATGATTTTTAATGGTCAGTTTTCTAGTATGATGCCTAAATTAAAAAGCGATAATTTTGAAGGAATGGAACTTATTAGACCATTGTATTTTATTTTCGAAAAGGATATTATTTCGTGGTCTAAATACAATAATTTAGAATTTATTGATTGTGCTTGTTCAATTACCAAAAATGGTATAGGTAGAAGAAAGCAAATTAAAGAGTTGATTAAAAGTTTAGAAGAATTAAATCCTAATATTGACTTAAATATTTTCAAATCGACTTGTAACGTTAATTTAAATACAATGATTTCTTATCATAAGGATGGAAAAGAATATAATTTTCTAGATGATTATAATAAATAATTTTGAATTATTTATAAAAGGAGGTTTAGTTTAAAGATGAGTATTTATGATTTTATTAAGCAATATGGTATGTGCAATTTTATTAAACATTATGGGGTATATCAAGATATAAACAGTTTTAAGTGTGATGATTGTTTTAAGTTATTTCCCATTTATAAGAAGAAAAAGAAAAGTGATTTAAAAGATATATTTAGATTATATATTTTAGTTTATGTAAATAATAAAGATAAATTTTATTTTGATTATTTTTTTAATCATGTTTCAGAAATTCCTAAAGAATTAATTGAATTATATGATCAATCTGTTTACTCAGTTCCTAAACAGGAGGAGTTGGAAGCAATTGGCTTTATTGATTATACAAAAATACAGCCTTTAATAAAAAGGTATAATAAGTATAGTAATTATATTGTTTATCAAAGATATTTAGAAAAAGTACGTAATATTAATGATTCATCTAAAATTGATAAGTTAGTAGATATTATGAATATATTTAAAAAAACTTTATTTGATATGGCTAATTCTAATGAAGACGTTATTAAAGTAGAATCTTTAGATAAAATATTAACTTTTGAAAAAAGATAAGAAATACAAATAGTTTTATTCAAATGCGTAAAGTTCTAATTATCCATTTGCATATTTTTTGTAATTTGTGGTATAATATAAGTGTCTAGAAGATAGGAAGAGCCTATTTAAGAAAAACCTACTAATTAAAACGATTGGGAATCTAATTTATCGGTGGTGTTGAATATTTGCATTTATGTAAAGATCCTAAAACCGATAATGTGATGCCCACCTGGGAGACTAGGTTTTGATCGTTAAGGGCGCCTTCTTCTGGGCTTTTTTTTGTTTTTAAAAGATGTTATAATTAAATTGGTGAGACTATGAATCGATTTTCTAGGTTAGAATTATTAATTGGCAAAGATAATTTAAATAAAATAAGTAATACGACCGTCTTAATTATTGGTCTTGGTGGGGTTGGCAGTTTTGCGCTCGAATCACTAGTTAGAAATGGGATAGGGAAATTTATTATTGTTGATAATGATATTATTAATATAACTAATTTAAATAGGCAGATTATGTCGTTTCAAAATAATATTGGATTGTTAAAAACAGATGTTTGGGAACAAAGAATTTTAGAAATAAATCCTAATTGTATAGTTAAGAAAATTACTAAATTTATTACTAAAGAAAATATAAATGAATTATTTTGTCAAAATATTGACTATATTGTCGATGCTTGTGATACAATAGAGATTAAGAAAGAATTAATTAGACAATCAAAAAAGCGAAATATTAAATTAATTTCTTCAATGGGAACTGGTAATAAAATGGATCCCAGCCGTTTAAAAATTATGGATATAAAGAAAACTAGTTATGATCCTATTGCTAGCATTTTAAGGCGGATGGTTAGGGATGAGAATATAATTGGAAAAGTTATGGTTGTTTGTAGTGATGAACAACCAATTAAATGTAATACAAAAACATTAGGCTCTAATTGTTTGGTCCCATCAGTTGCTGGATTATTATGTGCAAGTTTCGTTATTAATGATATAGTGGGGTGATTTTTTGAAACAGGATTTATTAAAAGTTATTTCTAATTTTAAGGGGAATGTTTTTACATTAGGTATTGTTGACAATGATTTAATATCTGCTATTCAAAATAATACGAAAATTGGGCATTATTTAATGTTAAATATTAATCAAACCATTGAATATGCAAAATCTGATAAATATAAGCCTACTAAGCGAATTAAAATAAAAAAAATAAAGAAAAAAAATAAAAAGAAAAATATAGATTATACTTTATGTGAAATAAGTGATTGTAAGGAACATTTTCAGACTTTTATTAATGATACTATTTATTTTAATAAGGATAAAATATTTTATTACGGAAATATAAATGAATATGATTTAGATGTTTTAATTAAGAAATATCGTCGATATAATGTTATAATTAATATTACAAAATATTCTAATGATGAATTTATTTTAGAGATAGATACATCTAAAGCTAAAACAAACAAATTTAAAAATATTTTTTATCGTTTTATTGATTTTTTTACAATGATTTTTGATTATTTAACGGATTTTTTATTGAGTTAGAGTTTTATGCAACGATATTTTGCACAAACTAAAAATAGGGACAACTTTGTTTTAAATGCTGATGATTTGTTCCATATAAAAACAGTAATGCGAATGACAGATGGTGATTTAATCGAAGTTGTTTATCAAAATAATGTTTATATTTGCCGTTTAGATAATATAAATGGTGATATTAAAGTTATAATAGTTAAAAATTTGGAGAATATTGTAAAAAAAGATTTAGAAATAGTATTAGCTATACCCTTAGTAAAAGAACAAAAAATGGATTTAATATTACAAAAGAGTACAGAATTAGGAGTTAACAAAATTATTCCTTTTATAGCGGAACGTAGTATTATTAAATTGACAAATGATAAGGAACAAAATAAAATAAATCGTTGGCAAAGGATCTGTAAAGAGGCTAGTGAACAGTCGAAAAGGGTGGATATACCGATTGTTACTAACGTAAAAAGTTTAAAAGATTTGACTAATTTTGAGGGGCAAAAACTTGTTTGCTCGACAAAAAAATATGTCAATAGCATAAAAATGTTTTTGCAAAAACAAATTGATTGTGATAAACTGTTATTAGTGATAGGTCCCGAGGGTGGTCTTTCAGAAAAAGAGGAGACTTATTTAGTTAATCATGATTTTCACCAAGTGACGCTTGGTAATAGAATAATGCGAGTTGAAACTGTGCCATTATTTTTGCTTAGTATTATTAATTATGAATTTATGGAGTGATGTTTATGGGCAATATTATTAATATGATAGTAAGTAATGATTCATTATTTTATGGTATTATTGTTTTTTTGATAGTTGGTGTTATTTTATTATTTATGTATTTGCACCATAAAAAATTTATTAAATTATTAGAAGAAGAAGTTGATTTTACAAAAGTTGATGAAGAAACTAGTAGTGATAATTCAGAAATTTTAGCTAAAGTGGAGGAAGCTAATGCTTCTTTGAAAAAGATTGAGGAAGAGGAAATAGCGCAAAAAATTTCTAATATTGATGGTAAAGTAGCAATAGAAAAAATACTTAATGAAGATAAAGAGATTTCTAATAATGCTAATGGTGTTATAGATAAAGATAAGGTAAAAAAAACAGAAGCAATTAATAAAGAAGTTACAAAAGATGAACCAAAATCAGAATTAGAATTAATGTTAGAAAAAATGCAACAGGATTTAGAAGAACAAAAGGATAAGGATGCGGTTGCTATTTTTGAGCAAGAACAAGAGGAAAAATCAATTATTAGTTATAAGGAATTATTGGAACGTAAGAATGATTTAACTAATTCAGAAATTTTAAGTGATCCAAGGTTTGAAAATGAGCCAAATGTTTTAGAAAATACAAATAAAAACTTAACTGATAATTATGTTAATTTAATTGATAATGTAAACAATACTATTAGTATTAATTCTAATAAAGAGGAAAATAGTAACTCTTCTAAAAAGTTTGTTACAACTGATTTCATTTCACCAGTGTTTGGAAGACAAACAGCTGAGTTTGATTATCCAAAAGTTCCTAATTTTAAAGATATGGTAGTGAAATCGGAAAAGGGAAATACTTATGAGTTAGAAGCAACTCTAAATTTAGAGCCACTTACGGAACAAATTAAAAAGGATGATGCTTTTTTAAGCGCTTTAAAAGAGTTTAGAAAAAATTTAGAATAGGCCTTGGGTCTATTTTTTTGGAGGTAAAAGATGAGTTTTTATATTTATACATTAGGATGTAAGGTTAATGCTTATGAATCTAGTGTTATGGCAGCAAATTTAAAAAAGGCTGGCTTTATTGAATTATCAAAAGATGAGTGTGTAGATATATATATAATAAATACATGTACGGTTACGAATACAGCTGGGAATAAATCTTTGAAAATGCTTCGGCAAGCTTACCGAAAAAATAATCAAGCTTTACTGATTGTTGTTGGTTGCCTATCGCAAGTTGAAAGTGTTAATATTTCAAAATTTCCAAATGTTGGAATTATATTAGGAAATAAAAATAAAAGTAAAATTGTTGATTATATTGTGGAGTATCAAAAAAACAAAAAACAGATTATTGATATTTATGATTTAAATAAAGTTGATTTTGAGTGTATGAAACTTGATAATGTTAATCAGACTAGAGCATTTGTTAAAATACAAGATGGATGTAATAACTTCTGTTCTTATTGTATAATTCCTTATACGAGGGGTGATGTTAGAAGTAAAAGCCATAAGGATGTTTTAGATGAAATCAGTTCTTTGGTGCTTAGTGGACATAGGGAAATTGTATTGACAGGTATTCATACAGGACATTATGGTAGCGATTTAGATAATTATGATTTTGCCGATTTATTAAAGGAAATTGTTCAAATTACTAATTTAGAACGTCTGCGAATTTCTTCAATTGAAATAACGGAATTAGATGATAAAGTTTTAGATATAATAAATTCAAGTAAAATTATTGTTGATCATTTACATATTCCTCTCCAATCAGGCTGTGATAAAACACTTAGTGATATGAACCGTAAATATAATGTTAGCTATTTTATAGATAAGGTTTCTAAAATCAGAAAAATTAGGCCTAACATATCACTTACTACGGATGTTATTGTCGGATTTCCTGGTGAAACAGATTTTGATTTTGAAACTACATATCATAATATAAAAAGAATTAATTTTTCAAAAATTCATGTTTTCCCTTATTCGGTTAGGAAGGGGACAAAAGCTGAATTGATGCCTAATCAAATAAGTGAAGTAGTCAAGAAAGAAAGGGTAAAAAAATTATTAGAATTATCTAAAGAATTAGAAATAAGCTATATGCAGAAATTTATTGGAAAAGAAATTTTATTTATTCCAGAGGTTTATCATTCTTCATATTTAATTGGGCATACAGGTAATTATCTTTTAATTAAAGCATTAGGAGATGAATCCTTACTTAATACTGATGTGCCAGTTATTATTACAGAAGTTTCCTATCCATATTGTCTCGCATCTTTAAAAAATAAAATTAGTTGATTGACATTTAAATCTTAACATGCTATATTTTTGATATACGGAGTTGATCTATTTATGGAAAATACAGATATATATAAATTTATTGGTGCAGATATTGATCCTACTGTAAGAAGATTTGAAAATGGGCAACCTACGACTGAAATTTTTAATAAGGAAAAAGTTTATCGTGCAATCGAGGCTGCCATAAAGGATTGTAAAATTACAGAAACTTTAAAAATAGAAGATAATTCGCAGGCGTTTATAAAATATATATTTAGTAATAAAAAAGATAAAGTTGAGGTTTTAATATCTAATCCTAATTTTAATAAAGGGTTTGTAAAAGATATTTATAATAGTAAGTTAGTTGTTGATGAAGAACAATTTGGTTCTAAATATATAAAAAGGTTTGATGATTTAATAAAGTTAAGAGTAAAAGTTAGAAATGAGCATATAGCCTTAATTTTGGTAACAGGAATTGTGGTAGTTGGAATGGTTGGTGGTGGCATATACAATTATTTTAAAGGATCTGAAATTAATGCTATTAAAAATGAGCGATATGTTGAAGAAACGACGATTGAAAGAGGTAAAAATGGTGTTGGTCCAATTCAATACGCATGGCTAGAAGAGACAGTTGATGAAGTTATTGATGAAGAAAGTTTAGGAGCAAGAAAATTATAGTCTATATAATTTTTTTTATAATAATTAATTATTTTAAATTATTGTTTTGCAAACAAACGTATGCTATAATATTTTCATGAGGATAATTAGTTTTGGATTAAGGATAGAAAAAAGGTGATTAAATGCCTAATTTTATTAAAGGTAACTATAAAAGAACAATTTTTTCAACTGAAAAAGGTTATGTTGTTGGACTTTTTAAAATTAGAGAAACTAATGATATTTTAATGGAAGATTTTGTAGGCAAAACGATTACCTTTACTGGTTTTTTTGATCAACTAAATGAAAATGAATTATATGCCTTTTATGGAGAGATAGTTGAGCATCCTAAATATGGTATACAATATCAAGTTAGAGAATATGAAAGATTAAAACCTGAAGATAAAGATGGTATTGTTGAGTTTTTGTCGAGTGACTTATTTCCTGGTATTGGTGTTAAGATGGCTACTAAAATTGTTGAAAAGCTTGGTGAAAATACATTAGAATTAATTATTAATGATCCTAAATGCCTATTAGTAATTAAAGGTCTTAATTTAAAAAAAAGACAGCTTATTTATGAGACTTTAATTAATTACGAAGATAGTCATAAAACAATTGTTTATTTAACAGAATTAGGTTTTTCAATGCGTGATAGTTTAGCGATTTATAATAAATATCGTAGTAATACAATTATGCAACTGGAAAATGATATTTTTAAAATAATAGATGATATCGCAGATATTTCCTTTTTAAAGGTTGATGAGATAGCTAAAGGGATGAATATCCCATGTGATGATGAAAAAAGAATAAGAGCTTGTATTTTATATATTATGAATAATTTAACTTTTAATAGTGGTGATAGTTATTTTTTATTAGATGAACTCTATGAGGAATTATTTGGATTTCTTAAATTTCCAATCGATATTGATTTAGCAAAGACGTACTTATTAGAGTTATCATATGAGGATAAAATTGTTTTTAAAAATGAAAAATATTATTTAAAAGATATGTATGATGCTGAAATTAATATATGTCAGACTTTAAAATATTTAAATAAAAAAGTTAAGACTAAAAATATAAATGTAGGTATTAAATTGCAAGAATTGGAAATACTAAATAATATAACTTATGATATAAAACAAAAAGAGGCTATTATAACTGCTTTAGAGAATAATATTACGATTATTACGGGCGGACCAGGAACTGGTAAAACAACAATTGTTAAAGCCATTGTTGATTTATATCAAATGCTTAATAATTATGATAATAGTAAAATGCTTGAGAATGTTACTTTATTGGCACCAACTGGCAGAGCTAGTAAAAGACTTGGGGAAGCAACCCGTTTTCCCGCTATGACCATTCATCGTTTTTTAAAATGGAATAAAGACAATAATTCCTTTGGTATTAATGAATATAATAAAGACTATAGTAAGTTAATTATTGTTGATGAAGTTAGTATGCTTGATATTAATATATTTAATAGTTTGCTAAAGGGATTGACAACTGATATTAAATTAATTTTAGTAGGTGATTATAATCAATTACCTAGTGTCGGCCCAGGCCAAGTTTTAAAAGATTTAATAATGAGTAATGTTTTCCCAACTATTTATTTAGAATTATTATATCGTCAAAAAGAAAACTCTTATATAAATTCATTAGCTTATGAGATAAGAGAAAATAGTTTAAGTAATTTTTTGGAAACGAAAGATGATTATACTTTTTTAAATTGTTCTAGTGGAAGTATTAAGAAAAATTTACGTAATTTATGTGAGCAAATTTTAAGTAAGGGAATTGATCATCAAGAATTTCAAGTTATGGCGCCAATGTATTATGGAGAAGCTGGGATTGACAGCTTAAATATAGAGTTGCAGTCTATTTTTAATCCGCCAGATATTTCTAAAAAAGAAATTAAAGTTGGGAATGTTATTTATAGGGAAAATGATAAAGTTTTAGAATTGACAAATATACCTGATGAAAATATATATAATGGCGATATTGGTTTTATAAGAAAAATTATTGATGAACGTGAAAGTGAGAGTAAAAAAACAGAAATTTATGTTGATTTCTATGGTAATATAGTGAAACTTTTTCCTAAAGATTTTGCCCAAATCCGTCATGGATATGTTATAAGTATTCATAAATCACAAGGCAGTGAATTTGCTATTACAGTAGTTATTTTGAGTAATTCTCATAAAAGAATGTTGTATCGAAAGCTTATTTATACAGCGGTCACTAGAGCGAAGAGAAAACTAATTTTAATTGGTGAAGAGGAAGCGTTTAAATATGCTGTTTTAAATAATAATGAATATATACGTAAAACGACATTATTAGATCATTTAATTGAATAAATATTAATTTTTTGGTGATGATAATAGTGTATATATTATAATATATATACGGTAATCATATTGGATTAGCTGTGAGGTGATAGTATGAAATTAGGAAAAAATGTCGCGCTTATGGCAATGGGCGCTGGTGCTGTTTTAGCATATCAAAAATATAGTAAACCAATGATGAAAGCAGTTGATAAAACTGCCAAAAAAGCCCTAAAAAAAGCTAATGATAAGCTAGAAGATATGATGTAGATAAAAACCCTTAATGGGTTTTTATTGTTTATGTTTATTTTTGTTAAAAATTATGTTAGAATAATAATAGAATTGAGGTAATTATATGAAAATAAAAAATAAAGGTTTTACGTTAGTTGAATTATTAGCTGTAATTGTTATTTTAGGTCTTATTGCTTTGATTGCTGTTCCAATTGTTTTAAATAATATAAAAAAGACAAAGGAAGATTTATATGATACACAAATAGAATTGATTAAGGCAGGAGCTCTTAGTTATGTAACTGGTGTAATTGCAGATCCTAGTGTAAATACGGCTATTTCTTCAATGGTTAAAAGTCATGAAGCAGGAATCGTAAATATTAAATTGGCTGTATTAGAACAAGCTGGTGCAGTTGAAGTTAATGTCCTGAATCCCTTTTGCGATGGTGATAATAAGTATTTTTCACCTGATTTTACTACAATAGAAATACGATATGATGGAAAAGAATTTGATTTTGATGTTTATTATGATGTGAGTTCTGGAGATAAGTATGAAGAACTTAAAAATAGTTGTGTAGCTAAAAGAGGATAGAAATGAATAAAATAAAAATTATTTTGATAGGTATATCTATTATTTTGGCATTATTTATTATTAATAGTAGTTATAATATATTAGAAAAGTTTAAAAATACATCTATTGATAATAAGGAACGGATTGAAAAAATAATCCATTTATTGAACTATGATAAAAGTGAATTTACGTTAGATATTACAGAAGATAATATAAATATAAATTATGAAACAGAACGTGTTAATTATAAAGATTTGGAAAAAAATGCTTCCATTTTATTTTATTTAATAAATGGTTTACATACTATTAATTATCAAATTAACGATCAGGATTATATGTTTAACTATGATAAAGTTTCTTTAATTTATGATGATTTTAAAGATACTGATATTAAGAAAATAAATGAAAGATATAAGAATAAATATTTTTCACAAATATATTTAGGGAATATTAATGGGGAATTTGATTTGTTTGATATATCTGAAGTGTGCCTTGATAATTATATTGAGTTAGCTCGTAATAAAGATTATGTTTATTATATTACTTGTTCATCTTTAGATAGTGTTATTGTTATTAATGGAAATATTGAATATACTTTATTAGAGGCTTTAGGAAAAGACATAATTAACGTTGATGATTTAATGAATATAAATTTAAAAATAAGTAAGGAAAAAGTGGGAAATGAAAGTATTAGTTAGTGATTTTGATAAAACATTTTATGATGATAATTATTTAAATAATATTGATATTGTAAATAAATTTGTTAAAAGTGGTAATATGTTTATTATTGCAACAGGTAGAAGTTTTGATAGATTAAATGAGGTGATTAAAGTTTCTGATATTGCGTATAGTTATTTGATTTGTAATGATGGAATGAATATTTATGATAATGCAAATAATAATATTTTTTCATGTAGTATTAATAAAGAAACATTGACATCTTTATATAAGTTATTAGAAAGTGATAAGAATATTATAGGGATACTATTAGAAAGTAGTAAAGATGAGTATTCTAGTCAAATTAATTCAATTGCTGGTAAGTTTATTAATAGAGATATTTGTTGCAAATTAGTAGAAAAGATAAATGAACAATTTGATGATGTTTATGCCTATCTAAGTGAATATCATATCAATATTAGGAATAAGAGTGCGTCTAAGGCAAATGCAATAAAATTCTTGATTGACAATTATAACTTAAATAAAGAGGATATATATACTATTGGTGATGGAGTAAATGATAGTGATATGTGTGAATGCTTTAAAAGTTTTTCATTTGTTAATGCTGATCAAACTGTAAAAGATGTGAGTAAAATAATTGTTAATAATTTTAAAGAGGCTATTGATAATTTAAAAAAGGTTAAATAAAAACTAGGAATTTAAAAAACCTAGTTTTTTTATACAATACTTTTTGATAATTTGTTTGTTTCAATCAATCTTTCTACATAACAAATAATACTAATAATTTGAAGGATGATTGTTATAATTAAAAATATATTCATTATTGTAATAAATTTATAATCAAAATATGAAATGAAGCCTAAAATAACATTTAAAAAAAGAGACCAAGTTTTGATTTTTCCAATAAAAAGTGATTTAGTTTTTTTTGTTTTATAATAAATAAACAGATTTATAATAGATATAACTAATTCAAAAAATAAACTGATTAATAAGATTGGGTATTTTATTGACAAGGCAATTAATAATCCGATGGCAAAAAATTTATCACTAACAGCGTCCAATTTAGCTCCTAATTCACTTTTAACATTAAATTTTCTAGCGATTAGTCCGTCAAAATAATCTGTAATAGCTGCAAAAATAGCTATAATAATTGTTAAATCAATTCGATCTAGTGTAAAGAAAGTGACAATAAATGGGATACTTATAATACGAATTGAGGTCAAAATATTTGGTATATGTTTAATCATTGACTAACACCCTCTCATGTTAATTTTATATTTTTTATTTATTTTTGTCAATTACTCATATTAATTATTTTGTTTCATATAATTTAGTGTATTAATTATTTAATACAGAGGAAACCTGTAGTGCTACAGTTTCCTTTTTTTATACTTTGTTTGTTGAATTTTGTCAGTTTTTATGGTATAATTTATTAGATTAGGCTAGGAGGAAATTTTATGAAAAAGATATTAAATTTTATTTTAGTAATTAATATTTTATTTTGTTATTTATTTCCTATTAATTTTAATGTAAAGGCAGAGGGTGTTGAGTACATTGTTTCAGTGTTAAATAAAAAAGGTGATATTGAACAACTTGGTAAATATACTGACTATAATGAAGCAAAGAAAAAAATGAATGATCATGAGTCTACATCAGATAGTGTAGCTGTTATATATAAAAATGGCAAGTTAGTAAATGCTAAATACGCAATGGTAAAGTTTATTCCAGGAAATGTTGCTAGATTGTATCAAGAATCAACTAAATCTTATAATGACTTTTATACAGCCGTTCATACATCATATGGACTAGATGCCGCTTTTATAGATTATGATCCAAATACGAATCGTGTTAAGTTAAAAATAAGTGGATTTACTGGTTGGGTAGATGCAAGTTACTTAAATATAGTTCCAATCGTTCAATTATATTCCAATAATTTGCGCATTACTGAAAATATTCATGACGCTTTGAATGTTAGAGACAGTGCCAGTTCAAATGGCAATAAAATTGGTTATGTTGTATCTGGTCAGGTATTTTCTTATACAGAGAAAGTTGTGAGTGATGGTTATACTTGGTACAAGATAAATTATAATGGATCTTATGGTTGGATTGCTAATGTTGATGCTGGTATTTCTGAAGATGTTGATGTTGATTTAAAAACATATTATCAAAATTGGGAGTCCACAGGAAATTTATTACATTATTTTGCTTATAATACATCTGGTGTTGAAAGTTCAACTTTTACCAATTTAGGACCAGCACCAAGTTTTTTAACACCATATAAAAATTATTACAGTTTTGATGGCAATTATTTTTATGATGATATTATTAAAATGTTAGATGATTATAAATCTGATAACTATAGTAAAGCTGTTAATAAAAATAATCCTTTTTATGCCTATTATTTATATTTGCCAAATCGTTCTCAAACAGCTTATACGGCCGATGATTTAAATTTCTTTATTACCCAAAAGGGGTATACATCTAAACCCGATGCATCGATAAAATATGTCGATGATAATGGAAATTTTATTGGTGGAATAAATAGGAATGGGATTTCATTAATGGTAGGAGAAGGGGCTAGTTTTATTGCTAGTCAGGAAACGTATGGTGTTAATGCTTTGCTTACATTCTCAGCTGCTATAAATGAAAGTGCAACAGGAACAAGTGCTATTGCTTTTGCTAAAAATAATTTATTTGGACATAGTGCTTATGATAGTTGCCCATTTACTTGCGCTACTACTTATAAAACAGTTAGTGAAGCTATTTATGAACATGCTAGATTAACTGGTGAAAATTATAATAATCCAAATCATAAGTATTATCACGGAAGTCATTATGGTAATAAAGGTAGTGGTATGAATGTTATGTATGCGACCGATCCTTATTGGGGTGAAAAAGCTGCTCAAGCCTATTTTTTCACGGATAATTCTTATGGTCGAGCCGATTATTTGTATAATACTTTAGGTCTAAAAACTAAAAGTGAGGATATATTTGTATATGCAGAGGCAAATTCTAAATCAAAAATAATTTATAATGTTAATAATGATTATGAAACAGTTTCCAATATTCCATTAATTGTTTTAGATAAATTTAAAAATAATGATGGCTGGTGGTATAAAGTTTATACAGAAATTGGTTTAGATGAAAATAAAAACATTGTTATTGATAGATATGATCGTAAATATAGTTATGGATATGTTAAAGAAGAAGACTTGTATGTTTCTAATAGTCAACCTGTTATTTCGGCTAAGGATATAAATGTTAAGGCAGGGGATAAAGTTGATTTTATGAATGGAGTTAAGGCAACTGATAAAGAGGATGGCGATATTACATCAAAAATTAAGTATGAAACGAATGCTAAACTTGATATACCTGGTGAATATAGTGTAACTTATACAGTTAAAGATAATAGTAATTTTAGCGTTAGTAAAACAGTTAAGGTATCTGTTGAAATTAACACTAGTGGTGGCACTAATATAACAGATGATAATATTTTGGAGAATCTTGATAAAACAAAAACAAGAAAAGAATCTTTATTCTATATGGATTATTTAAAAGAAACAGATGGTCATTTAGTGCTAAGAGGATATAGTACAATTAATGGCATTAATAATAATTTATCAAATGATATAAAATATAATGTTTTATTAGAAAATGTTGATACTGGAAAAATTACAACTTTAGATGCTTTAAGAATTACTGATAAAGATTCAATTACGCGTGTACCTTATAGTGACGATAATTTAGATTATACTTATTCATGGTTTGAGTATAAGTTTGATTTAAATAAAATTTCGGCTGGTAATTATAGAATGTATGTTTTGGCCCAAACTGATAAATATTATTCGCTTTCTATTGTAAGTAATAAATTATATAAGGAACAAGTTACTGGGTATATTAAAGATAAAAGTTTAATTATATATCGTAATTTTAATGATAAAACAGGTGCAATTGAATTAAATGTTCGTAATAATACTTTGGCAAATAAGAATAGTTCTTATATGTATAATCAGTATGATACATATCGTGCTTTTGAGTTTGTTGACAATAAATTGCATCTTAAAGGTTTGTCATATTCCTATGGAGCTGATTTAAATAAAGATGCCAAAGTAGAAAGAAAAATAATTTTTGAAAATAAAGAAACATATCAAACATTTACTTATGATTTAGGTAGTATTACAAATGGTTTATATCCTGCGGTTTTACCAGCTGACGATAATCTCGATAAAACCCGTGCATGGTATGATAATACAATTGATATTTCTAATATACCTGTTGGTGAATATGTAATTTATGTAACAACTAAGGCTAATATTACGGATATAGCTGAATTTACTGAAAAATTGGGTAGAAAACTTGATTCGGTGACTACTACAATAAATGGTAAAAAATATAGTTTTATAATTAATTATAATAAAGGTAATCGTATAGAATTAATTGTTAAATAAATTTTAACAAGCAGAATAGTATTTCTGTTTGTTTTTTTGTATATGTAATAAAAAATAGAATTTCCGTTGAAATTCTATTTTACGATTGTAACAGTATAGGTGTCACAGTGATTTAAATTTTTACCATCTATTTCATTAGCGTTGCACACAACACCAGCTCCAGAATCACCATTACTACAATTATCGACTAGATTAAAATTCCATTTAATGTTTGGATAAGCCTTTAAAATGTTTGATTTAGTTTGATTTCCATCATTTCCTGGTGTAATCCAAATTTGAGTAGTTTCGTTTCTATTACATGAAGGTGGTTGTGGTGTAACAGGTGCAGGACCACTACTTAATCCAATACTAACATAGGTACCAGTTACAACTTCGCTATCCGCATTTTTGTTTTGATTTTGGGCAATATTTACTGGCGTATCGGAATATCCATTATAGTAGAATGTACAGTTTAAACCGATATTTGAACATATTGAAGATATTTCATCTTTATGTTTACCTATAAACGATGGGATTTTTACAGGTTTCCCATATGATATATAAATAACTAATGTATCACTATAATTTATAACAGCGTCTTTTTCAGGAATTGTTTTAATAATTTCACCTTTAGCGACTTCGTTATTAAACTCATATTCTTCACGGTATTCAATGCCAGTATCATTAGCCCAATTTCTAAAATCAGCTATATTATTAAACTTTGGCATTTTTAGGGCGCCTTTTGACGTTGTAATAGTAATTAATGTTCCCGCTTCAATTTCTGCATTTTCTTTATAATCAGCTTCAATGATTTTACCAATTTCAATTGTTGAATTATATTTTGTTTCAAAACTAACTTTTAAATTGTTATTTATTATCCATTCTGTTACTTCATCAACTGTCATTTTTGTTAAATCTGGCACAACTATTTTTTTACCTTTTGAGACAATAATTTTTATTTTGTCATTTTTAGGATCAATTGTAGTTCCTACTTCTGTTTCTTGATCAGCAACATAGTTTTTAGCTACTTCATCGGAAAACACATATATTATTTCATATTTGATACCATGTCTTTTTAGCCAAAGAGTTGCTTCCAATAAACTTTTATTATATAAATCAATCATATCAACAGGCTCAAGATCATCTTCACTACCTAATGAAACTTTTAATTTTAATTCATCATTTCTTCTTATTTGCCCACTAATGTTTTGTTCTAAGATAATGTCTTTTTCTTTTTCGTTGTTAATTTCATATTCAATACTAACATTATTTAAAAAGTTATTATTAATAGTATTTATAGCATCATCAATATTCCAACCAACCATATTTGGTAAGGAAATAATTTTTTCATAGTTTGGTCCATAGGAAACTGTGAAAGTTATTTCTTTAACATTCTTTAATAATGTGTTAGGATAAATATCTTGCGTAATAATGTGATATTCATCAATATTATCACTATATTCATAAATCTGATTTACTTCAATATTATTTTCTTTAGCCCATTTTAAAGCTTCAGAAATGCTTTTGTTTTGAAAATTTTCTAATAGTTCTTGGGTTGGTAATTCAATAATATTGTTAATTACTAAAAAGTTAAAAACTAAAAATAATAATATTGTAATATTAGCAAATATGCCAAATATATTTCTATTAATCATTGTTGTAATCATAAATAATAATGCCATAAAAGTAATAATTGAAGCATTTATGATTAAATATACATTATTGACTTGGTTTTGACAAAAAACAATTGTAAAAATTAAGTAAGCACAACTTAATATAAAACTTATAGATGAGAAAACTTTAGGCCCTATATTTTTTGTTTCTGTATTTTTAGCTTGTCTTTCCTTTTTTTCAATATTATTTTTTTCATTGTGTTTAACTTTATTTAATTCATCATCAAATTTTTTATTAATCATGTCAATATCTTTTTCTTCTTTTTGTTCATCATTATCTTCTTCAAATAGAAATCTTTTTAATTTTTTCTTGTCATTACGACTCATGATATCTTCAAATTCCATATCTTTATTAAAATCGTTCTTTTTTTTCTTTGCCATCTATTATCACCTATGATAATTATACATTAAATATAAAAAAAAATAAATATGTCTTTCTTCTTTTGGTGTCAATTAATTGTTAGATTTAATGTTAAATAGTATTGTAATAGGAAAATAATAATTGTATAATAAAAATGGTGATTGTTATGGATATAAATATGATGGGCGAGAAAGAAAAAGAAGTAAAAATACTGGATTTAACAACTGATGATTTATTACGAATTGATGATGTAATGAAGAGTTTGGGAGCTAAAAAAGTTGCTGATTATACTAGACATATTATGACTTTTGATAATGGTACATCAAAAGACTTAAATCAATTATTGCGAGTAACTGAAGAGGATGGATATACTAAAGTTACGTTGCATATAAATCAAAATGATGAAGATAAAAAAAGACATATAAAATTTCATTTACCGCAATCAGATCGTTTTATTGATTTTATTGATTGTCGCTATAATGAAAAAATGTTAGCTGATACATATGCTAGAAGAATTTCTTATGAGTTAGGTGAAAGTGATAGTTGTATTGATTTTGATATTGATTGTTTTGAGTGTATACCAGCATTTATGGAAATAGATATAGAGAATTTAGGAGTATGTGGATATACACTACAAACATTAATTGAAAAACTAAATTTACAAGATAAAAGATGTGTAGTTTTAGGAACAGAATCTATTCATGAGTTATATGGTGTTAATTATTTTGAGGCATATAAAAAAGAAGTATATAAAAAATAAAATAATTTGCTAAATAAAATATTAATTTCATATTTGATTTTAATATTTTTTTGTTTACAATTTTATTTGCTTTTTAGAAAATATTTGTTATAATATACTTAGTGCAAGGGGATTGAATATTTTTTTGCATATAATCATATTATTTTATGTAGAAAGTAGGAAAAAGTATGTTTTGTGAAAATTGTGGTGAAAAAGTATCAAAGGAAGATACATTTTGTACAAATTGTGGAAATCCAATAAAAAAAGGCGAAGCAAATAATACAACTGATGAAGTAAGAACTGAAGAAAATATTGAAGTTACAACTGATGAGAACCAAAGTGTTGAGGAAACGCAAGTTAAGGAAGAAAAAATCGAGCCAGTGTCGCCAGTAGAAACAACTGTATCAAGTAATATCCCAAAAGAAAATATTAAGAAAGGTTCAACTGGTAAAGTTGTTCTAATTATTGTAGCAATTTTATTGGTTTTGGCAGCAATTGGTGGAGCTTTATATTTCTTTGTATTTAAAGATAAAGAATATAGAAGTGAAAATTCTGTTCTAAATTTAACAAGTGCCTTTGAAAATATGCAAAAAAAGAAAAGCTATACAACAGTAATAAATGGCAATGTGTTAACTACTGGTGTGGATAAAATTGACGCTTCATTTAATTGGGAAACTAATTTGGATATTGAAAACAAAAAAATTAAGATGAATGTTAATCTTACTTATAATGAAGCTGAGATTGAAGTGCCAATTTATGCCGATTTTAACGATAAAAATAATAATTATATTTATTTTAAATTGCCTTCAATTATTACTGGTGTTGATGAATGGCAAAAATTATCATTAGGTTATGCTGATTTTGATGAATTAATGGATATTCTTGCAAATAACGCTGATGACTCTAATGAGTCTACATTAGAAGAATTTAAAGAAAAAATTAAAGATATTGATTTTGTAAAAAAAGAAAGAAGCAATATTTCAGGTTGCGATTATTATAAAATAATCATTAATGAAGAAAACTTAAAGAAAATAAGTGAAGCATATGAAGATTTTGATTTAACTGATAGTGATATAGAAGAAATGCAACTTAAAGATGGATTTATAATTGAAGTTTATGTAAATAAAAAAGATAACTATATTTCAAAAATTAATTTAGATATGACTAATTATATTAATCTATTGGCTTATGGTGAAATTGAGTTTAAAAAGTTTGATATTTCAATCGAATATAAAGATATTGATAAAAATTTAAATATTACAATTCCATCTGAGGCTAAAAATGCTAAAGAAATAGATATGAATGAATTATATGGAGGTTATGGTTTTGATAACCCAAATCAACCAATACCTGGCGGAGTAATCCCAGATGATGATGACGATGATGAAAATTATGTAGATGATTATGCTATTACTGATTATGGCTATAAAGTAAAGTATAATATGCCAGAAGGTTTTGAACCTAGTAGTGTAAATGATGATACTTTTAAAATTTATAGAAATGATAGTCTTCGGGTAGTTATGAGTAATTATCGTGAATCAGGCGATGAAAGATTCGAGGATATTGAATCATCTAAGCAAGCTTTTGAAACTAATGGTAGTTATAAAGATGTTGTTTTAAGTGAAGAAAAAGAATTAACTTTTAATAATAAAAAATTTGCTTATAAAGAACTATCTTATGAAACTTCTACAGGATCAAAAGGATATGAAACAGTTATATGTTACCAACTTGATGATAATTATGTTTATCGTGTAAAATATGAGAAGAATGGTAGCCCAATTACTGAGTCGGAATTAAAGTTATTCTTAGATATTCAAGTTTCAAAAAAATAATTCAAAAAAAGTAACTATCGTTACTTTTTTTTGAATAAAAATAATATTATAACAAATAATAAAATATTGAAAAAAAAGTAATAAAATGTTATACTAGATTTAGTAAAATAAATATGAATTATA
>JAAWGF010000033.1 GCA_022795155.1 Bacilli bacterium
TGATGATGAGTATATCGGGATATACACAAAATTATCTAAAAAAGAATTAGAATATAATACTTATATTGCTGAAGCTAAAGAAGAGGGATTTAATAGTGGATTTAATGATGGCGAAAAATCAGGCGAAAGAAACAAACAATTAGAGATTGCTAAAAACATGCTTAATAAAAAAATAGATATAGGTTTGGCCTTACTAAGGAACAAATAAATGCCTTATATTAATCATAAGTTATAAAATATGAATATAGATTATACTAATATCTATATTTTTTATTAATATCTTTAATATGTAGATTGAAAATATTAAAATTTAAATATGTAAAATCAGGTATACAAAAATGATGAAAACTACATTATACGTGTTATAATAAATATTGGAAGTGATAATGTGCAAATAAAAGATTTAAAAAATCTTATGGAAGCTAGTAATTTTAATTTTAAAAAGAAATTTGGTCAAAATTTTATTATAGATGACAATATTATAAATGCTATTATCAGTAAATCAGAAATTGATACTGAGACATTAGTTATTGAGATAGGTGTAGGGGCTGGGGCCTTGACATCAAAATTATCTGAAGTAGCTAAAAATGTATTATGCTATGAAATAGATGAAAGTTTGAAAATAATTTTAGATGCCGTTTTAAAAGAAAAAAGTAATGTTGAAATTATTTATCAAGATTTTTTACAAGCTAACGTTTTAGATGATATAAAAAAATATGAATACAAAAAACTATATGTTGTTGCTAACTTGCCATACTATATTACAACGCCTATTATTATGAAGATTATTGAAGATAAACTGAATGTAGATAAAATTGTTGTTATGGTTCAAAAAGAGGTTGGTAATCGTTTTAAAGCAAAACCTAATACAAAAGAATATAATTCTTTATCAATTTTTTTAAATTATCACTATGACATAAAAAAATTAATAGATGTTAGCCGAAATGTTTTTATGCCAAAACCGAATGTTGATAGTATCGTAGTTGAATTTTCTAAAAAAGTAAATAATTATAAAGTAAGAAATGAAGATGTTTTTTATAAGCTTATTAAGGATAGCTTTGTTCAAAAAAGGAAAACACTAAAGAATAATTTGAAAAATTATGATTTGGAAAAAATAGAGGCAATTTTAAAAAAATATAAATTTGATTTAACTGTTAGAGCCGAGCAACTTTCAATTGATATTTTTATTGACTTAGCCAACAATTTGTAATTAGTAAGGATGGTAATAATGATAAATAAAAAATGGGATCCAATATTAGAGTGCGAATTTAAGAGTGATTATTTTAAAAAATTAGGAATATTTGTTAAGAATGAATATCAACATAAAATAATATATCCTAAATATGAGCATATTTTTGATTGTTTAAGATATACCGATTATGATGAGGTTAAAGTTGTAATAATAGGTCAAGATCCTTATCATGGCGAAAATGAAGCTCATGGTCTTTGTTTTTCTGTTCAAAAGGGAGTGGCACGCCCACCATCATTAAATAATATTTTTAAAGAACTTTACAATGATTTAGGAATAGTTAAAAGGAATAATGACTTGACCTGTTGGGCTAAGCAAGGAGTGTTACTTTTAAATTCTATTATGACTGTTGTAAAAGATCATCCATTATCTCATAAAGATAAAGGTTGGGAAATTTTTACTGACAATATTATTAAACATTTAAATGCAAGAGAAACACCTATGGTTTTTGTTTTATGGGGGAGTTATGCCCGTAGTAAAAAAGAGTTAATCACAAATAAAAATCATTTAATTATCGAGTCCGTTCATCCATCACCATTATCAGCAAATCGTGGCTTTTTTGGTAGCAAACCATTTTCAAAAATAAACGATTTTTTAAATAGCAAAGGTATTGACTCTATAGATTGGCAAGATAATTAAATATTTCATAAAAAATTTAGTTTTTATTATAAAAACCTTTATTTATAAAGAATTTATAAAAAATTAAAGAAATTTTACTACTAATTTACTACTTTTGAAATTGAAAACATAAAAAATTATAACAATTTATAAGAATATCCTTCAAAAAAAATGTCATAAACGCTTATAAATACTGATTATAACGCTATTTAAGAACCTATAAAAAGAAACTCACAAAAATGCAATATTTTTTATTGAAAAACCAAATATTTTGTATTAAAATTAAAGGGAGGGGTGTAGAAAATGGAAAGCGCATACAAATTTATTCTTGATGAACTAAATCTTCATTATAATGAATCAGTAGTTGTTGCTGTTTCAGGTGGGCCCGATTCAATGGCACTATTACATTTACTAGTTAGAATTAAGCAAGCGATTGACATAACAGTTATTTGTGCCCACGTTAATCATAATGTTCGAAAAGAGAGTTCTGACGAATTATTATTTGTTGAAAAATTTTGTATGCAACATGGAGCCATTTTTGAAAGTATGAAAATTGAAGATTATGGAGATGATAATTTTCATAATGAAGCCAGAACTAAAAGGTATAATTATTTTAAGCAGGTTGTTCATAAATATAGTGCAAAATATTTATTTACAGCGCATCATGGCGATGACTTAATTGAAACTATTTTAATGCGAATTGCAAGAGGCTCGACATTAAGAGGTTATAGTGGTTTCTCTGAGGTATTGAGTATGCCTGATTATACAATTGTAAGACCACTAATTAAAGTAACTAAGGACGAAATAATAAAATACAATAAACAGCATAAAATAAATTATGTTTTAGATAGTTCTAATCAAAAGGATGTTTATACGCGTAATCGCTTTAGAAAATATATTGTTCCTGGATTTAAAAAAGAAGATAAAAATATTCATACTAAGTTTTATAAATTTAGTAAAACTTTGTTAGAATATAATAGCTATATTGATCAACAGGTTGAGAAGAAAATTAAGAAAATATATATTCAGGGTATGTTAGATATTGATTTATTTTTAAAAGAGGAACATCTAATCCAAACGAAGATTATTTATTATATTTTAGAACATATTTACCAAGATGATTTAATGTTAATAACGGATCACCACGTTGAATTAATCCATAACATGATGATATCAAAAAGAGCAAATGCGATTATATATTTACCAAATGGATTAAAAGCAATAAAAACATATAGTTCAGTAGTCTTTGTTTTTGAAGATATAAAATCAGATGCATATGAAATTGAATTATTTGATTATATTAATTTGCCAAATGGTAAAAATATTGAGAGAGTTAAGAAAACAACATTAACAGATAATAATGTATGTTTCCTATCGAGTAGTGATGTTAAATTACCTCTTCATGTTAGGAGCCGCAAAAATGGTGATAAGATGAATGTAAAGGGTATGTTAGGTAGTAAAAAAATTAATGATATATTTATTGATTGTAAAATAGGTACTAAAGATAGGGATTTATGGCCAATAGTGGTTGATGCTAATGGTACTATTGTTTGGTTACCAGGTTTAAAAAAATCAAAATTTGACAAAACAAAAGATGAAAAGTATGATATAATACTAAAGTACTATTAAGAGGAGGAAAATAATGAATAAAAAAACAGCTAAAAAAAGTATGCTATCATATACATTTTTGATTTTATTTATATTAGTAATATTTTATTTAGTAAATATAATGAATCAAACTGTGAATTATATTACATATGATGAATTTGTAAAGAATATTGAAACCAATAATATAAAAGAAATAGAAGTAACACCAAAAAATCGTGCTAGTGTCTATGAAATTACTGGTAAAATGAATGATTATGAAGATGATGAGAGTTTTTTTGTTAGAATTCCATTATCAGATGTTGTAATTGATAGAGTAATGCAGTTAGGTGAAAATGGTAAGTTTAAATTAGATATTAATACTGACCCTGAGTCTAGTACATTATTATTATTTATTATAAATGTTTTACCAATGGTATTATTGATAGGATTTGCTTTCTTTTTCATAACAAGACAAATGGGATCAGCAAATAAATCAATGGATTTTGGAAAAAGTCGTGCCCGTTTAAGTGAAGATAATAAGAAGGTTTCATTTAAAGATGTTGCCGGTTTATCCGAAGAGAAAGAAGAAGTTCAAGAATTAATTGATTTCTTAAAAAATCCTAAAAAATTTCAAGCAATGGGTGCTAGAATTCCTAAAGGTGTTTTGTTGGTGGGTCCTCCAGGAACCGGAAAAACATTATTAGCTAGAGCTGTTGCTGGTGAAGCTAACGTTCCATTTTATTTTATAAGTGGTTCTGATTTTGTTGAATTATTTGTAGGTGTTGGTGCATCACGTGTTCGTGATATGTTTAAACAAGCTAAACATAATGCTCCATGTTTAATTTTTATTGATGAAATTGATGCTGTAGGACGCCAAAGAGGTGCTGGTTTAGGTGGGGGACATGATGAAAGAGAACAAACCTTAAATCAATTACTAACTGAGATGGATGGTTTTGGTGCTAATGAAGGAATTATTATTATTGCTGCAACTAACCGACCAGACGTTTTAGATCCAGCTCTTTTAAGACCAGGCAGATTTGACCGCCAAGTCACTGTTAATTTACCAGATGCTAAAGGGCGCGAAGAAATTTTGGCTGTTCATGCCAAAGGGAAAACTTTCGCTAGTGATGTAAATTTAAAGAATATTGCTAAAAGAACGGTTGGATTAAGCGGAGCTGACCTTGAAAATTTACTTAATGAAGCAGCTTTATTAACTGTTAGAAGAGATAAAAAAATGATTACCATGGAAGAAATCGATGAAGCTCATGACCGAGTTTTAATGGGTCCTGCTAAAAAGAGTCATAAATATACTGATAAAGAGAAAAAAGTTGTGGCTTATCATGAAGCGGGGCATGCAGTAATTGGTTTAAAGCTTGATGGTGCAAACGATGTCCAAAAAATTACCATTGTTCCGCGTGGCGCAGCTGGTGGATATAATTTAATGATGCCTAAAGAGGAAACTTATCTTTCTACAAAAAAGGAATTATTAGAAACTATAAGTGGGTTACTTGGTGGTCGTGTTGCCGAAGAAATAACATTTGATGAGATGACGACAGGTGCTCATAACGATTTTGAAAAAGCTACAAAAATCGCTCGCGCTATGGTAACTGAATATGGTATGAGTAGTTTAGGTCCAGTTCAATTTGAACATCAAGAATCTAGTGTTTTCTTAGGACGAGATTATAATAAAAGTCGTAATTTTTCTAGCCAAGTTGCCTTTCAAATAGATGAGGAAGTACGTAAAATAATTAGTGAGCAATATGAGGTAACCAAAAAAATAATTAATGAAAATAAGGATTTATTAAAACTAATTGCTGAAACACTATTAGAATATGAAACTATTACAAAAGAACAAATTGATTATTTAGTTGAGCATGGTAAAATGCCAAAAGATGAAGAATTAGAAAAAACAGGAGACAATAAAGATAATTCCTTAAAAAATAAAACTGTTTCAGAATTAAAAGAAATGGCTAAAGAAAAAAATATAAAGGGTTATTCTAAGATGACTAAAGAGGAATTAATTGATTCATTAAATAATAATAAAAAATAAAAATTATAGATAATTCTATAATTTTTTTGTATAACTATAACCTAACATAAAATTATCATCAAAATTATTCATATTAAGATCTTACAAAAAATTTCTACCTCTGTTATTAACATGAAAATTACCACAATACATAAAAAATAATTCTTTGTTTAAAATTATATATGGTGGTTGGCAGGTTTCAGCATAAACAGGCTTACCTTTGTAACTAATTACAAAACCACAAAATTTATGCATCAAAGAATTTTGCTCGAATTGTGCCATTACATTAAATGAAAAATCTTCTTCATATTTATCAATTTCATATATATTGCCCACCGTGTCAGTTAGTTTTCTACCAAATTTATTGTTTTCGTCTATGCAAGCAGTATAAAAAGATTTTACTTCGGGGATTTTAACTAAATTAAAATCATCAATTATAACAAATTTATTAATCCGTGGTATTACAATTCCTTGAGCTATATTTTCATCATACAATATAACATTACATAAATCAACTTGATAGTATTCGTGTGACTTCACTTGATATAACTTTTACCACTATCCATTATTCTTTTTAATTCTTCAGTTTTTTCCATTTATATCAGCTCCTATTCCATTATATTTAATCCCATTTTTTAATATGAATAATTATTTAGGTGATTCCATTATTCTTTAAAATGTTTTAATATTTATATTAAATATGATAGCTTTTGTTGTCGATATATGATAAAATATTATAAGAGTTTAATTAGAAAATGGTGATATTATGGGAAAAGTAATTGCCCTTGTTAATCAAAAAGGTGGAGTTGGTAAAACAACTTCTAGTATAAATTTAGCTGCATCCTTAGGGGTATTAAGGAAAAGAGTCTTATTAGTTGATTTGGACCCACAAGGAAATGCTTCAACAGGAGTAGGTATTGATAAAGGCGATATTAAAAGTGGTGTTTATAATTTAATGATTGATGAATGTAGTATAGAGGATACTATTATTAAAACAAAGTTTAAAAATCTTTATGTTATTCCTGCTTCAATTAATCTAGCTGGAATTGATATTGAATTAATGGATAAGAGCCACGAAGATAAGGAATTTAACCGAAATATTCAATTAAAAAAACATTTAGATACTATTAAAGAACACTTTGATTTCATAATAATTGATTGCCCTCCATCATTAGGCATTTTAACAACTAATGCCCTAACAGCTTCTGACTCAGTTATTATTCCTGTTCAATGTGAGTTTTTTGCTCTTGAAGGAATTATGCAACTTGTAGCAACAGTTATGATGGCTCAAAAAACATATAATCCTAATTTGCAAATTGAAGGCGTTTTATTAACAATGCTAAATAGTTGCACTAATTTAGGATTAGAAGTAGTAGAAGAGGTAAAAAGTTATTTTAAAGAAAGAGTGTATGATACAATTATTCCCCGCCTTGTAAGATTATCGGAAGCTCCAAGTCATGGGAAACCAATTATCGCTTATGATCCACACAGTAGAGGAACAGAAGCTTATTTAAATTTAGCCAAGGAAGTGATTAGTCGAAATGGAAACTAAAAAAAAGGCCTTAGGCCGAGGTTTAGAACAATTATTTAATTCAGAGAATCTTGATTTAGATATAAATAATATTCAAAAATTAGAAAGTAGAATTTATGAGTCTACAAATAAAGAAGATGTTGTTGAAATAAATATAGATGAATTGCGTGCCAATCCATATCAACCGAGAAAAGTTTTTAAAGATGAAGCATTACAAGAATTAGCAGCTTCAATAAAAGAACATGGTGTATTTCAACCAATAATCGTTAAAAAAAGTATTAAAGGCTATGAAATAATTGCTGGTGAAAGACGTGTTCGCGCCTCAAAATTAGCTGGTTTAGAAAAAATTCCCGCTATTGTAAGAAATTTATCTGATGAGCTAATGATGGAAATAGCTTTACTAGAAAATTTACAAAGAGAAAATTTAAGTTGTATTGAGGAAGCAAATGCATATAAATCAATGTTAACAACGCTTGGATTAACGCAAGAAGCATTAGCTATCAAAGTTGGAAAAAGTCGTAGTCATGTTACCAATATGCTAGGATTATTGCGTTTACCCCAAAGTGTTCAGGATTTAGTTAATAAAGGCGATTTATCTATGGGGCATGCCCGTGTATTAAGTAAAATTGAAGATAATGACAAAATAATAGAATTAGCGAATAAAATTATTAATGAGAAATTAGCCGTTCGCGATATTGAACAAATATCTGATGATAAAGAGATTAAGAAAAAAATTAAAATTACAAGACATTCTAGTAATGATCAAGAAAACTATAAATATGTTGAGAACCTATTACGTGAAAAATATGATTCAAAAGTTAAAATAAAAGATAAAAAAATCGAAATAAGTTTTACAAGTACAGCCGATCTGAATCGAATATTAGAAATTATGGATATTAAGGGATAGTGATTAGGTGAGAGATGTCTTAGATAAAATTCTTATTAAAGAAATAGTGGCTCCTAGTTTAATAATAATTTTTAGTATTATAGTTTGTAAGGTAATTCAAGGAATTGTCAAAAGAACTTTAAAATTAAAATCAAGCAAAGCTGGAAAGAAAAAACAAGACACCTTAATAAGCGTGATTAATAATATAATTAAATACTTTATTATGATTATTGCCCTATTGATGATTTTAGATGTTTTTGGAATTGATACAAAGACATTAGTTACATCATTAGGAGTAGTTGGCCTAGTGGCAGGTTTAGCCGTTCAAGATTTATTAAAGGATATTATATCTGGTATATCAATTATTTTTGAGAATCAATTTTATGTTGGAGATACCGTTGAGATAAATGACTTTAAAGGGGAAGTAATACATTTAGGACTTAAAACAACAAAACTAAAATCATATACTGGTGAAGTTAAAATTATTTCTAACCGAAATATTACTGAAGTTATTAATTTTAATTTAGCTAATTCTCTAGCTATTGTAGACTTCCAAATATCTTATGAATCTGATACTAAAAAAGCGGATAAGGTTTTAAATAATTTATGTACAAAATTAACGAAAGAATTAAAGGATATTAAAGGAGAGGTAACATTATTGGGTGTTACTAAGTTAGATTCTTCTGGGGTTGAATATCGCATTACAGTTGAAACTTTGCCACTAAAACATTATGAGATTACAAGAGAAATTTTAAAAGCTGTTAAATTAGAACTTGAAGAAAACAAAATAACTATACCATATCCTCAATTGGTGATTCACAATGAATAAAGAATACAAATTAGGTAGTGTTGTTTTAATGAAAAAGCAACACCCTTGCGGAACTAATGAATGGGAAATTACAAGGGTAGGGGCTGACATTAAAATAAAATGTTTAAATTGTGGACGCTCCATTATGCTCCCAAGAATTGAATTTAATAAAAAATTAAAAAAGGTTATAACCTATTAATACTAAAGGGAAGGATTGAAAATATTATACGTTGTATATATTTGAGTGTATATTATGAATAAAGATAAGAAAAAAATATTTTTAGGTCCTGTAATTATGATAATTGTTTTAATAGTCATAATTATGCTAGCTAGTGCGATTTTTTCCAATTTACAAGTTGGGGGACAAGAAACGCATATCCAAAATGGTACTTTAGAAACTTCACTTGTGACTGTGAATAATATTTTAAGTAGTTCAGGTTTAAAATTTTTATTAAGTAACGCTATTACTAATTTTCAAAAATTATCTCCAGTAATTTTATTAATAATTGTATTATTGGGTATTGGTATTTGTGAAAAAAGTGGCTTATTTAAGATGTTATTTAGTCGTTTAAAAAAAGTTTCAACACCAATATTAATTTTTTTCACTATTTTTTTAAGTATTATTTCTACAATTATAGGTGAATATAGCTTTATTATTTTAATACCGATTGTTGGTATTGCTTATAAATATGCCAACAGAAATGCCATGTTAGGGATTCTAATTGCATTTATATCCATTTGTTTGGGATATGGCTTTGGTCTGATTTTTAATTATGACGATTATTTACTTGGAACTTTAACGCAAGCATCAGCAAGTTTAGAAGTGGATAAAAACTATAAATTCCAATTATTATCAAACCTTTATATCCAAATTGCAATAACAATTATTTTCTCAATTATTAGCTCAATAATTATTAATGCCTTTTTGGCACCTAGGTTTGAGATTACAAAGCACTATGAAAAAGAAGAAACAATCGATTCAAAGAAAGCCTTTATATGTTCTACTATGGCCTGCTTAATAATGCTAGCTTTAATAGTGTATATGATAATACCTGGGCTACCAGGTTCAGGATTGCTTTTGGATAAATCAGCATCTACTTATATTGCTCAGTTATTTTCAGGTAATTCTCCTTTTTCTAATTCCTTAATATTCATTATTAGTGTTATGATGATGATATGTGGGTTAATATATGGTCGTATATCTGGAAACATTAAAAATACTAATGAATTTAGTATTGGATTAGGTTATAGTTTTGATAATTTAGGATATGTATTTGTCTTACTATTTTTCTTTTCTCAAATGATAGCATTGTTAGATTGGTCTAATATTGGAACAGTTATAGCAACTATATTAATAGACAAAATAAGTTTATTACAATTATCAGGAATTCTTCTTATTATAATCTTCTTTATTACTGTTGTTTTTATAAGTATATTTATTCCATCAACAATCACAAAGTGGACATTGATGTCGCCAATAATTGTGCCATTATTTATGAGGGCAAATATTACTCCAGATTTTACACAATTTGTATTTAGAGTTGCTGATGGATTTGGTAAATGCATTACGCCAATGTATATCTATTTCTTCATAATGATGGCCTTTATGCAAAAATATAATTATGATAATGAACACAATATTACTATTTTTGGTACGCTAAAGCTTATGGCACCAACTATTTTAATTCTAGGCTCATTATTATTACTACTATTAATTCTTTGGTATATAATTGGGTTACCAATGGGAATAGCTATGTATCCAACTTTGTAAGCACCTAATAGGTGTTTTTTTATATAATATATTGTTAGTGTAAAGAGTTTTGGGTATTTTTTAATAAAAATCTTAGACTCTTTTTAATGTAATTAAGAATTATATATATCTAATGAAATTAGGAGTAAAAAT
>JAAWGF010000034.1 GCA_022795155.1 Bacilli bacterium
TGTTCTATTCCAAAACCTTGAAATTCTATCGGTTGAAGATGTCTCTGACAAGCCTGCTGCTCACGCTGAGAAACGCCTGTACCGAATTTTTTATCAGTTTTATTCTCTTAGCTAAATCTATATCAACATATTTAATAGTTTCTGGTTTTAGGCCTATATTAAAGACATATGCCAGCAGAGCAACCGCTCGAACATAATCTAAATTATATAATTTCATCGTAAAACTAATAATATCACCATATTTTTTACAATGAGTTGATTTACATCTAAAAGTATTTGTATTACGGTACAAAATCATTGAAGGATGCTTGTCATCATGAAAAATACAATTAGTATGAAAACATTGGTTAGGCAATGTTCTTATATTATTAAAACGTTTAGAATTACTAATTGCAATTACCAAAATATCACTTTTTGACTTAACTCTTTCTACAAAACTATCAGTAAATTTTAACTTCATACTACTTCCCCATCTTGTTTTTTATAAAATTCAAATCTTTTAATAGCATCACTTTTATTTCCATCTAATAAAACTTTAGCATTTTCTTTATTAATTTTTTCTAAAGCAGAATATCTAGTTTGAAACATTAAAAAATCTTCATATAAATTAAAATCAACATCTTTACTATCCAAAGTTAAATGTTCCGTTTCTGGATTATACCTAAAAGTAAGAAAATAACCACATTTAACAGCCATCTTTTGCATTTCAAGACTATTTTCCATACCACCTTTTATTCCATGTGATATACATGGCGCATAAGCAATAATAATCGATGGCCCTTTATAATTTTCTGCTTCCTTAAAAGCTTTAAGCACTTGCATCATATTAGCTCCTAATGATACTTGAGCCACATAAACATGAGGATAAGATAATGCTATGCGAGCTAAATCTTTTTTATTTTGTAATTTCCCACTTGTTGTAAATGAAGCAATTGAACCTTTAGGGCTTGCTTTTGAAGATTGCCCCCCAGTATTAGAATAAATTTGTGTATCTAATACTAAAATATTAACATTATCTCCAGAAGCTAAAACATGATCAATTCCACCGAAACCAATGTCATAAGCCCAACCATCCCCACCAATTGTCCAAATCGAACGATAAGTTATATATTCTTTTAGAGATACCAACTCTTTAGGGCATTTCCCATAATCTAATTGGTCATAAACTTCTTTTGTAATTAAATAATCATCACAATTATCTATCCATTTTTTAAATAAGTCCTTATTCTCATTATCAAAATTATTTTCCATAATTTTTTTTATACGACTACGTATAGTATTATTCGCCAAAAGTAAGCCATAACCATACTCAGCATTATCTTCAAACAAAGAATTTGACCATGGAATCTTATATGGCGTTATTGGAGCACTACCACCATAAATTGACGAACATCCTGTTGCATTAGCGATTATCATAGATTCACCAAATAATTGCGTTAATATTTTAATATAGCTCGGCTCACCACACCCAGCACATGCACCACAAAATTCAAACTTTGGCATTTTAAATTGACTACCTTTAACTGTTTCTAATTTGAAAGCTGGTTTATAAGTGATATTTTGAACTAAATAATCAAAAACCTCTTGTTCGCTATCATTAAGTTGTTCATCTAGCCTTTTTGTAATAAGAGCTTTTTCTTTATTCTTACCAGGACACGTTTTAATACACAAACCGCAACCTGTGCAATCTTTAATTGAAATGCCAATACAATAATAATAATCGGTTCCTATAGCCTTTATAACCCTACTCTTAACAAAATCAGGTGCCGCATTATATTCATCTTCATTTAATAAAAATGGCCTAATAACACTATGAGGACAAACAAATGAACATTGATTACATTCGATACAATTCGCATTTATCCATTTAGGAGCAACCAAACTAATACCTCTTTTTTCTAAACAACTAGTACCACCAATAAAAGTTCCGTCAGGATAATTTAAAAAAGCACTTGTTGGTAATAAATCCCCTTCTCTTTTGGTCATAACTTCATAAACATCTTTACTTTTTTCGATTGGAACACTATCTATAACATCTGGTTCAATTTTAATTTCTTTTAAATAATTAATACAATTTTCTATGGCATCATAATTTGCTTTAACTATATCTTCACCCTTTTTATAAAATTTTTGCTTAACATATTCCTTCATTTTTTCTTTGGCTTGATCATAATTCATTATATTAGAAAGCTTCATAATAATACTTTCCATAATTGTACTTATTTTATTTTTAAGACCAATTTTTCTAGCAAATTCATATGCATTTATAATATAAAATTTAATATTTTTACTTATTATTATTTTCTTAATATTATTTGGTAGCCAATTTTTTACCTCATCTTCTGTCATAATAGTATTAAGAATAAAAATTCCATTTTCTAAAATATGAAATAATGGATTAAAATCTAATAAATAACTATCTTTAGTAACAGCTACTAATTTGGGATTTTCAACATAATATGTCGATCTAATTATATCATTAGAAAAACGTAAATGTGATATAGTTACACCACCTGATTTTTTTGAATCATATTGAAAATATCCTTGTACATATTTATTAGTATTATCACCAATTAATTTAATTATCGATTTTGAGGCACTTACCATGCCATCACTTCCATAACCATAAATTAAAAACTCATCATGATTTGTAATCTTAAAATTATCATCTATAACTAAACTTAAATCAGTAATATCATCGTTTATGCCAATTGTAAAATTATTTTTTAAATTGCTAGCAAGCATATCATAAACAGCTTTAATTTGAGCTGGAGTCGTATTCTTACTCGCTAAACCATATCTTCCGCCAACAATTTCAATCTTTTTGCCATTCAAAGCATTAGCAATATCTAAATATAATGGTTCACCAATACTACCAGGCTCTTTAGTACGATCTAAAACAGCTATTTTTTTTACACTGTTAGGCAAAACATCTAATAGATATTTCACACTAAATGGTCGATATAAATGTACCTCTATTAGCCCAACTTTTCTATCCTCTTTATTTAATTCATCGATTACTTCCTTTATCGTTGAACAAACAGAACCCATGGCCACAATAATATTTTCGGCATCAGAATTACCATAATACATAAAAGGTTTATAATTTGTTCCCATTTTTTTATTCAACATCTGCATATAATCATTAACAATATTAGGAATTGTATCATAAAATTTATTTCTTACTTCTAAGGCTTGAAAATAAATATCATCATTTTGTGCAGTTCCTCTAGTTACTTTATTATTTAAATTAAGAGCACGATTTCGAAAATTATCAATAGATTGATAATCTACAAAATCAATAATATCGGACATCTCCAAAACCTCAATTTTATCAATTTCATGACTAGTCCTAAAACCATCAAAAAAATGTAAAAATGGTAAAGAAGCTTTTATAGCCGACAAATGCGTAATTAAAGATAAATTGGCTGCATCTTGAACTGATGATGAAGCCATCATACAAAAACCTGTCATCCTTGTCGCATAAACATCTTGATGATCGCCAAATATTGAAAGCGCATGACTAGCTAAACTCCTAGCTGCAACATGAATAACGCCTGGCAACATTTCCCCAGCTATTTTATACATATTAGGAATCATGAGCAATAAACCCTGACTAGCTGTAAATGTTGTCGTTAAAAGTCCAGCCTGTAAAGATCCATGGACCATACCAGCAGCTCCCGCTTCACTTTGCATCTCTATAACTTTAACATGGTCATTAAAAATATTTAAGCGCTTATTACTACTCCATTCATCAATATGTTCAGCCATTGGACTAGCTGGAGTTATTGGATATATACCAGCCACCTCTGTAAACATATATGCATAATAACTACAAGCTTCATTTCCATCAACAGTTATTATTTTTCTCACGATTATCCTCCCCTAATTTTTTATCAATTAATTTTTTTACAACATCATTTAGAACCTTAGTTATAAAATATGTTATAACCATTAATATAGACATAACTAATATCATATTAAGCGTTAATGATGTAAGTGAATATAAATTTCTAAAGCCAATAATTTGAAAAACAAACAAAGAAAGCATACTAATAAATAATATAAAACGAATAAGGTTAAATGGTTTACATAAACGATATAATAAAGTAAAACCCGTAAATCCTGTTAAAATTACACATAACGTACTACTTTCTTCAAAACTAAATTTAAAAAGTTCTGAAACAATCATTATTATTATAATATTCAAAATAATTGTTAAAGCTGTCGGTATTGCCCGACCAATGACATTGAAAAAGAAATGCCCTCTTATTCGTTCTTTATTGGGCTCTAAAGCTAATATAAAAGATGGTATCCCGATTGTAACAACACTAGTTAAGGTAAGTTGAATTGGCATAAAAGGATATGGTCTATTTATAAAGATAAAAATAAAAGCTAACAAAATTGAATAAATTGTTTTAACTAAAAACAAAGTAGCCGATCTCTCGATATTATTAATCGTTCTTCTACCTTCCAAAACAACATGGGGCATTGACCCAAAATCAGAATCTAATAATACTAATTGTGATACATTGCGAGTTGCCTCACTACCCGTTGATAAGGCAATACTACAATCGGCTTCGCGAAGAGCTAAACAATCATTAACACCATCACCTGTCATTGCTACTGTATGACCCATCTCTTTTAAAAATAAAATAATTTTTTTCTTTTGAACAGGTGTTACTCGCCCAAAAATATCATATGCTAAAATTGCTTTCTTTAATTCATTATCTGTAAGTAAAGTTCTAGCATCTATATATTTTTGACTACTAAAACCACAATCACTAGCAACATTACTAACAGTTAATGGATTATCACCAGAAATAATTTTTATTTGAACGCCTTGCTCCTTAAAGTAGTCCAACGTTTTTTTCGCATTAGGTCGAACCTTATCTTTTATTAATATAACAGCTATAGCCTCACAACCCTTGATTTCTAATGTTTTGGAATGCGCTAGTAGAATTGTTCTATAACAACAACTATATTGCTCAATTATTTTTTTTAAATCATTAGGAATCTTATCTAAAACAAACTCTGGAGCTCCCATTATAAATGTACCATAATGTTCAAATTCAATTGCCGAATACTTTTTATCAGATGAAAAATTAATAATATTCTTAACTTTATAATCTGTTTTTTTATGATATTTATTGAATATAGCTTCTAAAGTAGGATTTTTAACCTCAAAAGAAGTGGCAAGAGAGGAAAGAATATCATCAATATTATAATCATTATTATATGGTATTACATCAACTAATTCTAAATTCCCTTCTGTCAATGTCCCAGTTTTATCTAAACACAAAACATCGACTCTAGAAAGCGTTTCAATACAAAATAACTCCTGAACTAAAACATTATATTTGCTAAGTCGAATAACACTTACTGCTAAAACAGTACTAGTTAATAAGACTAAACCTTCTGGAATCATTCCAACACAAGCTGCTACTGTACTTATAACCGCATTTTGTATATTATTACCATCAATTGATAATTGTTGTAAAAATAAAAGTAAGCCCAAAGGAAAAATAATATAAGAAACAAAACGAATAATTTTATTTAAAGAATTCATAATTTCCGAATTAACTTTTTTAACATATTTAGCCTCACTAGAAATCATCGATGTATAATTATCATTACCAATATGTTCAACTTTAGCCTTACACTTGCCAGCCACAATAAAACTACCTGATAATAATAAATCGCCCTTCTTTTTTACAATTGAATCGGCTTCCCCTGTTATAAATGATTCATTTACCTCAACACTACCATCCAAAATATATGAATCAACAACAACTTGATTACCTAATTCAAAAATAATGATATCATCTAAAACAATATTATTGATATCAATACTCTCAATCACTCCATCACGAAGGACTCGCGATTTCATACTTGAAATAACGGATAACTTATCAATCATTTTTTTTGAACGAATTTCTTGAATTGTCCCAATAACAACATTGCAAAATATTACACCTAAAAATAATAAATTTTTATAAGACCCAACTAAAACAACAAATACACCTAAAATAATATTTATTAAATTAAATAAAGTAAAAATATTAGAAGCTACAATCTGTTTTATAGATTTTGTTGGTATTGTTGTATCATAATTAATCAAATTATCTTGAAAACGTGATAAAACTTGCTCACTAGTTAAACCTACATCCAATAAAGGATTATATCGTTCTATTTTATTATTATGCATATAATTCACCTTCAATAAACATCAAAATAATTAAATATATATTCTTATTATACCACCTAAATTTATTTATAAGTATAATTGTGACTAAAATCTAATAGTTTTTTACAATGATTATAGTTATTTATAAATAAAATTATTAATTTTTAGAATATCTTATATTGTAGGATATAAAAATCCTATAATTCATATTATTTCCCCTCATATATACTCTCTCTAAAAAAACACAAATATTGTGTAGCAAATTACTTAAAATGGTAATTAAACACAACTTTGTGTTTTTTATTTTATTTTTAATTTTTCAATACGCTCTTCATAACTTCCATTTGTAATAAAACTTCCAACCACCACTATATCAGCTTTTCGGCAATGATCAATACTTTTATCATTAATGCCACCATCAACCTCAATCACATATCTATAATTATTACTTTCACGGATATCATATAATTCATCTATCTTCTGTGCCGAATTATCTAAAAAACTTTGGCCACCAAGACCAGGCTCAACTGACATCACTAAAATCAAATCTATTAAAGCAAAATAGTCCTTTAAAGAAGAAATTGGTGTATTAGGTTTAAGTGCTATCCCAACTCTAATATCTTGTTCTTTAATTAAATTTATAATTTCTAAAGGATTATTTACAGCTTCTAATTGAAAAGTAATATATAATGGCTTTAATAAAGAAAATTGAGAAATATAATTTTTTACATCATTAACCATCAAATGAACATCTAAGTTTTTAGCGTCTTTTGGTAATAACTTTAGAATATCACTATATTCCCAAGTTTTATTAACTACAAAATTCCCATCCATAATATCTAAATGTAAATAATCAATTTGGCAATTAAGTAATTTAAATATTTTCTCTTTAATATCAATATCATGCTGTATTGATAAAATAGAAGCTGATAATTTCATAAATACCACCTATCCTAAATATAATAATAACACTTTATGGCCTTTTTTTCAAGGAATGAAAAAAGGATTTTGAATAAATCCTCTTTATCATAAAAGCTATCTTCGATCAATTTTTACATTTACAGGTTCTGATTTATAACTATCGCCATTAGGCGCAATTATTTCCACATAATAATCAGCATCCTCAAAATCACTTGTTATAGTATATGTTTTTACATTTGAATTAGGTATCTCTTCATTATTTCGATACCATTTATATTTATAACTTCTTTTATCCAATATATTATTCAAGGTTGATATCATAATATAATCATCACTAATTATGCTGTTATCATATAGTTGACCATTAGACAAATAAGTTGATATCAATGATAAATTTATTTTATCACCATCTACATATAACTTATGGCACCTCTCCCAATCATTAATATTATATATTGATATAGTACTATCATCAAAATCCTTAATTGCGCAATACTCATTATTTTCAATTGATAAATAAATTTTATTATTACTTTGTTTTATTATACTTCCATATTTAAATTTATATGATGATATATCTTTAAAAATACTAGTTCCATATAAGTAACCATTTTCTATAAAATATTCATTATAATTACCTATATTACTATCATAATCAAATGATGATACTTCAGCCAAAATACTTTCAACACTATTTTTAAAATCATTTTTATCATTACTAATATCATTATTAGCATTCTTTTTATCACATGATGTGCAAAATAGTAAATTAAAAACCATAAATATAGAAATTAATATATTTTTTTTATTCATAATATTATCCCTTTCCTATATTATATACAAGAAGTAGTGCAACTACCATTTATTACTCCAGGTGTAGGGCAAGTTACAGTCACTTTACAATTACCACCATCATGAACCACTGTAGTCCATTGGCTACCTGAACCACTAGATGATCCACCAGATGAATCCCCAGTACTTGGTGGTAATGAGCATGTTTCTATACTCGTCCATGTTCTCCCTGTTCCTGTACAAGCATACTTTATTGTCTTTGTTGATCCATTACAACTTCCATTATCTTGGATACTACAACTCTCCACAATTGTACTTGTTGATGATAATCCTGCTTTATTATATACTACTACTTTATAATTTGTTGCTTTATTATCTGCATTTACAACATCAAATGTATTACTTTCTCCACTTCCTAATAATGTCTCTTGTGAATATTCTTGATCTACTCGATAAAATTCATATCGTGCTATTCCACTCTCTGGATCACTTGCTTTTGCTATTAATTTAAATGATTCTGCTTCATATGGTGTCTCTTCTATAAACATTGCTGTCAAACTTACGGTTGGTCCTGTCTTATCTATCTTTACTTGCATTGAATTTGAATTTGTCGTTGTCTTTGTACTATTTGCTACATAACAATATGCTGTTCCACTCGCACTTAATGTTTGACTCGTTTGCATATTATAACTACTATTTGTTCCATAGTATGTCGCATCCTTCGTTGTCATCCCTACTACTACATTACTTGTATACCATCCATTTTCTCCACTTGTTCCACTATTTACTTTCAAACTACATGTTGGTCTCGCTGTCTCTATTTTTACATTTATTGTATTACTTACTCCTGTTACTCCACTTCCTGTTGTTACTACTACTTTATAGTTCCCATTACTTGTCGCTGTATAAGTTGCATTTGTCGCTCCACTTATCGCTACATTATCCTTATACCATTGATATTTATACCCACTTACCGTTGTTCCTGGCTTTACTGTTGCTTGTAATATGACATTCTCACTTACTGTGGTTCCACTTGTATATGTTCCTTTTGTTCCTTCTAACACTCCTGTTATAGTTACTAGTACTGTTGTTGTTGAATCTATTTTCGCACTTTCACTACATGTTGTACTCTTTCCTGCCTTATCTTTTACAAATCCATATACATTTCCACTATTTGTTAATGTTATCTGTGCTTGTCCATTATAATTTACAATATTATTTAGACTCATCCCTTGACTTTCTTTTCCACTTATTAATAATGGTACCATATTTGCTTTTACGCTTCCTATATACCATTCTCCTACTCCTTTTTTTCCATCTAATTCAATTCTACAACTTGGACCTCCTATTTCATAGTTCAAATCTAAAGCATTACAATAAGCTTTATTGCCTTTCTTATCTCTTATTGCTCCATATATTGTTATTCCTTCTCCGTCATCTACTTTTATAGTCTGATTTGTTCCATAGTTTTCTTTTCCACTTGTTGAAATACTATATTCTACATCAGCATTGGTATTTATTTTTAATATTCTTGCTTCATTATTTTCTGTTATCCATCCATTTGCATTTTTCTTCCCTGTTAAAATAACACACCCTAAATTACTTGCTTCTTTTACTTTTACATTTCTATTTACGCTTGCTTTTCCTTTTTCTCCTTCATATATATATTTTATTTTATATTCATAATAATTAGTAGTTGTATCGATTAATGTTGATAATTTATTATAATCACCTAGTATTGTATTCCCTTGTTTAACACCATCTAAATACTTTTCTACTTCAACTTTTACTTCGCTTAAATCTATTTTATCTCCTTTTGTAGTTTCCAATATTATTCCTGGCTCTTCATATGGTTTTTGATACATTACCTCTTCATTTACAGAACCTCTTAATGCCATTATTATATCTCCATTTTCACTACAATCATTAATTTCATCCATTATTTCATATTCATAAATATCTTCTTTGTCTGACGTTTTTTTAATCTGAATTAACATACATTTATTAAATTTCTCATCTGTAATTGGATTTTTTATATCCTTATCTACTAAACCTTTTTTTTGTAAATCATCTAATGTTATTGTTATTGGTTCTTTATTTGGCAAATCCAAATTTATCATATATGATTTTGCTCCTGATTTTATATTTTCTAATTGTGTTTCATACAATTTTTGTTTTGAGTCTTTAATTGATCCTGTTACTAATGGCACTACTATTAAAGCTATGACTGCTAATATAACGATTACTGCCATTATTTCTATTAATGTAAATCCTTTATTTTTTTTCATATTCTTCTCCTACTATAATTCATATTTATTTTACTAAATCTAGTATAACATTTTATTACTTTTTTTTCAATATTTTATTATTTGTTATAATATTATTTTTATTCAAAAAAAA
>JAAWGF010000035.1 GCA_022795155.1 Bacilli bacterium
ATATATTATATAATATATTTAGAATAATATCAACTATAAAGGGGAAAAGTTTATGAAAAAAAGAGAAAAAGGGTTTATGCTTGTTGAAACATTGGTTGTTTCTACTTTAGTTTCAACTGTTTTAATTGCTCTATATGTTCAGTTTAATAACATAGTTAATAATTTTAATCGTGACTTTGATTACAATAGTATTGGTAATTTGTATGCCACTCAAACTATTAAAAAGTTTATTTTAAAAGATGCGGATGGAAATTTTTATAAAAATTTAAAGACAGAATTGGAAAAAAAGATTAGTGATGATAAGTTTTATTTTTTAGAAATAGCACCTGCTTGTGATGGCGTTGATGAGTATTTATATTCAATTCCTAATTGTAATATATTTAGTGAATTGACGAGCTTTTACCAAGTTAAAAAAATAATTTTTACAAGGGAAAGTGCGGAATTAAAAGAAACTGATTATCCTTTGTTAGATAGTCAAAATTTTGTAACATTTATTAATAGTATTAGGAATGACCCAGCACCAATGTTTGATGATGAATTTAAACAAATTTACAATTATAGGATTATTATTGAATTTGAAAATAATGAGTATGCTACTTTAATAATAGCTAATTAAAGGAGAATGATTATGAAGAATAAAGGATTTACATTGGTAGAAATCATTGTTTCATTTGCGCTTACAATGATCGTTGTATTGTTTTTATTTCAGTTAATTATTACATTAAAAGGCGTTTATACGAATAATTTTGTTGCTTCAAATTTAGTTTTAAAACAGGCTAATATAAGTAAAATGATTAATAATGATTTACTAGCACATAATTTGGGACGATTTCGAGAATACAATTATGATCAATTGAATAAATGTTATGTTCTGCTATTTAGTTCAGGAATTACACATAGTATATGTGCTGACACAATAAATAATAATATTATTTATGATGGTTATGTATTTGATTTGATTAAGGGTAGTAAAGTGGGAGAGGTATCTGTCAAAATTAAAAATACAAATGATTTGTATATTCATATACCGATTACTTATCCTGATTTAGATAAAGATTATGATATTAAAATAGCATTAGTAAATAATTAATATAAATTAGAAGGATTTTTTAATTCTTTTTTTAATATTTATATGTATGAAGAATATGGAGTTTTTTAAAAAGATTGAAAATGATAATAATATTAAATTAGATGATGAACAAAGAAGGATTGTTTTAAATGATTCGCAAAACTGTTTAGTTGTGGCTGGGGCAGGATGTGGAAAAACAACTTTAATTACGATTAAAACGAAATATTTAGTGGAGGTTAAAAATGTAAATCCGCAAGAAATTTTAGTTATTTCTTTTACTAATGAATCAGTCAATGATTTAAAAAAGAAAATAATTTTAGATTATAATTTAAATGTAGATATTATGACTTTTCATAAACTTGGTCTAAATATTATTGGAAAACGAAAAAAGATTAAAGTCTTAGACAATTTATATAATGTTTTAAATAATTATTTTTTGCATGATATTTATTTTACTAATGATTATTTGGCTTATTTAGAATTTTTATATATTTATATTGGCAATCAAAAATTATCCAAGATAATTATAGAAAAACCAAGTAAATTGGTAAATAGTCTAGAAGAATTAGCTATTATAAAATTTTTAGAGTTGACTAATTTAAAATATAAATATCATATTATTAATATTAATTATACAATTTCTGAATTTATTTTTAAGCATAATGGTGTTAATATTAAAATACGATATTTGAGTAAACTTAAGAGGAAAAAACTTAATACAATTGATCTTATTAAAGGAACTAATGTTTTAATGGTTTTATATACGGAATTAAATAAACTAGGATTAAAAAAATTTGAAAAGATAGAAATGGTTGATAAGATTTATAATCAGTTTATTCAGTTGTGTTATAGTTTTATAAATAATTATAAGGTTAATTATAATAATATTGATGAATTGATTAAATTAAAAGAGAAACATATTGGAAATAGACGAATAGCCTTGTTTTTGAATGTTATATTAGAAGCCTATATGTATTATAATAATTATAATAAAAAAAATAGCATAATCGATTTTAATGATATGATAAATCAAGCAAGTAGCATTTTGAAAGATAATAATTCATTGAATTATAAATACGTTATAATTGATGAATTCCAAGATATTTCTAAAAATCGTTTTGAAATTATTAAAATTTTAAGTTTATGTCATGTTAAGATAATAGCGTTTGGTGATGATTGGCAAGCTATTTTTGGTTTTGCAGGCTCCAATGTTAATATTTTTTTAAAATTTGAGAATATTATGGCGAATTGTAAAGTCTTATTCCTTACAAAAACTTACCGAAATAGTCAACAGCTTATAGATGTTGTTGGTGATTTTATTATGAAAAATCCTAAACAAATAAAAAAGAAATTATTATCTTCAAAAAGGGTAAATAATCCTGTCAATATTTATTTTTATGATGAAGATAAAAATAAATCACAGATTGTTTATGATATTATTTGTGATATTTTAAGAGAGAATCCAAATAGTAAAATTTTATTAATTGGTCGATATAAATTTGAATTGTTAGAAATTATTGATAAAGAGTTTTTTGATTTAGTAGATAATAAAATAATTTGTTTAAAAAGTAATATTAATATGACATTTTTAACAGCACATTCATCTAAAGGTCTAACTTATGATGATGTAATTGTTTTGAATGCTAATAACGATATCTATGGTTTTCCATCGCAAGTTGTTGATGATTATGAAATAGCTATTTTAAAGGAAAAAGAAAGTTTTTGTTTTGAAGAGGAAAGAAGATTATTTTATGTGGCGTTAACACGGACTAAAAATCGTAATTATATTTTAGCAGATATCAAAAATCCTTCTTATTTTGTTTTAGAGATAATTAAGAATAAAAATGTTAGAGTTTATAATTTGACTAGAAAAAAGGTTATTAATAATTATTATTTATGTCATAATTGTGGTTATTTGGTAAGGAAAAATAATCATAAAAGATTATTATGTGCTAATTGTAAGAAAGAAATTTGCCAATAATTAATGCTTTTGTGATATATATATGGTATAATTATATTGCGATTTACGTTTAAGGAAAGGTGCAATAATGAAAACATGTGTTGTTATTTATAATCCTAATAGTGGGAAAAAAAGTAAAAATACTTTTTTAAAACAATATAAGGCTATTTTAGAGCAAAATGATTACGAGGTTATTACACATGTAACAAAATATCATGGCCATGCTACTGAAATTGTTCAAAATTTAGATGAGAAAATAGATTTAGTTATTTCAGTTGGTGGCGATGGTACTTTTAATGAAGTAATGACAGGTAATTTTAAAAGAAATACTAGGCTTTTGCTTGCGCATATACCACTTGGTACAACTAATGATATTGGTTCAATGTTCGGCTATACTAAAAATCCGATTACTAATTTAAAATTAATTATATCTGGGGTTGTTAAAGAGATTGACATTTGTACAATTAATGGTGATCCATTTGTTTATGTGGCAGGCTTCGGGAAATTTATGAATGTTCCATATGAGACATCGCGTGATTTAAAGAAAAAATATGGCTATCTAGCTTATATATTAGAAGGCGCTAAGAGTTTTCATGCTAAAACTAATTTATATGATATAACTTATGAGATTGATGGTGAAGTATATCGTGGTCTTTATTCTTTTATGATTGCTTCTAATGCTAACCGAATAGCTGGTGTTAATAATTTCTTTAAAGATATTAAACTAGATGATGACCGTTTTGAGGTTTTGTTTTGTAATTTATCAGCTAAAAAGGATATTATTAAGAGTTTATATTATTTAAAGATGCATGATATTACTAAAGTACCTGGATTTTATTTCCATAAAACTGATAATTTAAAAATAACTTTTAACGATGTAGCACGTAAGAAGTGGTGTATTGATGGCGAGAAATACGAAAGTGATACCAATACTTTTATAATTAGGGTTGTGTCAGGTATCAAGCTATTAATTCCCAATAAAAAAATTGATACATTGTTTGTAAATAAATAGTTGGGTGTTGAGTGTAATGATTAATATATATAATATAAAGCTTGTCTTTATATCATTTGTTTTCTATTCGATAGTAGGTTGGATAATAGAGGTTATTGATCAATTTTATCGTCAAAAAAAATTTATAAATCGTGGTTTTTTATTAGGTCCTTATTGCCCAGTACATGGGATTGGGGCTTTGTTAATGTTGTTATTATTAAGTAGATTTTCTAATAATTCATTTATTTTATTTATAAGTTCGGTTTTGATATGTACTATATTAGAGTATTTAACAGGTTTTTTATTAGAAAAATTATTTAAAGCAAGATGGTGGGATTATTCGGATTATAAGTTTAATTTAAATGGTCGTGTTTGTTTGCAAAATAGTTTATTTTTTGGGTTAGCTGGTGTAATTATCGTTAAATTTTCTCAGCCATTTCTAATAAGTGTAATATCAAATATATCGGCCAATATGTTAAATATTATTTGTATAATTATTCTTATTATATTTTGCTTTGATTTAATTGTTTCTTTTTATGTTATTTGTAGTTTTAAAAATTTAACTAATAACATGTTAAAAGATAGTACTGTAGAAATTTCTAATAAAGTTAAAGCTAAGTTAGCTAAACAGTCTGTTTTGTTTAAAAGACTTATTATGGCATTTCCTAATCTTAAAAGGGGTGTTATAAGGATAAAGAATAATATTGTTAGTTTTTTTACATTAGTAATTAAATAAGGATTTAGGAAACTAAATCTTTTTTTCTTTACAAAGCCTATAAATTTAGAATACTAAATAAAAAGTGAATCAATTAAAATTAAGTATGATAGAAACTATCAGAGTTTAAGTTTGTTGAACAGGTAGGTAATGATAGTGATGTAACATAAACTCTTAAGTATGAGCTTAAGAATTTAAAAATTTATTTTAAATTTTTGAATTTGTTTTTAATTGCTAAAGAGTATAATTTATTATTCTAAAGTAATATTATAATTATGTAGTAATATTTTAAGGGAGGGAAAATTATGGAAACAAGCACGATTGTAGTTACGTTAAATGATAAATATTCTAATGTGCCCTTTTTTGATCCTAATTCTAAAATAAAAAGAGTTATAATTTCCGGGAAAATAAAACATATTAATAATATGCTTTTTTATGGGTGGGAAAATTTGACGGAGATAATATTAGAAAATGGTGTTGAAAGTATTGGTGATTTTGTTTTTGCATATTGTACTAATTTGAAAAAAATATTCATACCTGATAGTGTGAAATTTATAAGTAATACAGCTTTTTATGGTAGTATTAAATTAGAAAAAGTGACATTCCAAAATAGTAATGATGTATTTAAAAAGAAATTCTATTTAAATTATATTAAATTGAAATTGATGTTACTTAGTTTAACCAGTAAAAAGTATAATGATGCATTTAATGGCAATTTAATATATAATGGTGGTAATGTTCAAGAAATAGAAGATGTTAATAATCACGGTAATATTATGATAGATAAAAATAATGATGATCATTTTATCCCATGGCCCATGATGGATAAAAAAATCGACGACAATTTTGTTTCTAATTCCGTTTGGTCAAACAATGATAAAGAAAAACTGCTGGAGATAGTAGAACAAAATCCTGAATTTGAAATTGATAATAAAGGTAATATTTTTTATTGTGGGGATTTGCTGACACCTTTACAAGTTGAAACTTTATTAAAAAATATAGTGAAAAATGATATTTTCAAAAAAGATGATAATTATAAAAAAAGTTAAAAATTATAATTGCTTATCCTTGTAAACTGTGTTATAATTTAAAAGAGCCTATGAAAATCTCTCGTGGCTTTTTTTGTTGTTTGTGGAGGTGTTTTTTATGACAAAATATGTATTTGTAACAGGTGGTGTTGTATCAGGGCTAGGAAAAGGAATTACAGCTTCATCTTTGGCGTTATTACTAAAATCTAGAGGATATAAGGTATTTATGCAGAAGTTTGACCCTTATATAAATGTTGATCCAGGGACTATGAATCCTATTCAACATGGTGAAGTTTATGTTACTTATGATGGTTGTGAAACCGATTTAGATTTAGGTCATTATGAGAGATTTATTGATGAAGAACTTAATTATACATCAAATATTACTAGTGGCAAAATATTTTCTTCAGTTATTGAAAAAGAAAGAAGAGGTGAATATTTAGGAGCTACTGTTCAAATGGTTCCACACATTACTAATGAAATAAAAAATAAAGTATATGAGGCAGGAATTAGTTCTAAAGCAGATATTGTTATAACGGAAATTGGTGGAACAGTTGGTGATATTGAGTCGCAATCTTTTATTGAAGCATTAAGACAAATCCAATATGAATTAGGGAAAAACAATACTTTCTTTGTTCATACAACTTTAATACCATATATTTATGGATCTGGCGAGCTTAAAACAAAGCCTACACAAAATAGTGTTCGTGATTTACGTAATATGGGTATAACTTCTAATGCGATTGTTTGTAGAACCCCAATTGAATTGTCCGATTCAATTAAGAAGAAATTATCTTTGTTTTGTTCTGTACCAGAAGAAAATATTATTAATGCTGTTGATGTTAAAAACATTTATCAAATTCCTATTAATTTTTATAATCAAAAAATTGATGAGAATATTTTAAAACAATTTGAATTGCCAATTAAAAAGGCTAATATTAAATATTGGTTAGACTTAATTGATACAGTTGATAATTTAAATGATGAGATTGAAATAGCGTTAGTTGGTAAGTATGTCGAACTACACGATGCATATTTGTCGGTGGCTGAATCACTTCATCATACTGGTTATAAGTATAAAACTAAAATTAATATTAATTGGGTGGATTCTCAACGTCTTGAGAAGGAAGACATTGATTTAAAGAAAATATTCAAAAATTCCAAAGGTATAATTGTTCCAGGTGGTTTTGGCAATCGTGGCATTGAGGGAAAAATAAAGGCAATTACTTATGCTCGTGAAAGCAATGTTCCATTTTTAGGCATTTGTTTAGGAATGCAGTTAGCTGTTATTGAGTTTGCTAGAAATGTTTGTGGCTTAAAAGAAGCATCTTCAACGGAATTTGATCCTATCTGTAAAGAACCTGTGATTGATCTTATGGCTGATCAAAAAGCAATCGTTAATATGGGCGGAACATTAAGACTTGGAAATTATTTATGCAAGATAAAAAAGGATACTTTAGCTTATGAGGATTATATGCAAGATGAGATTTTAGAACGTCATCGTCATCGTTATGAATTTAATAATAAATATCGCAATATTTTAGAAGAAAAAGGATTAGTTTTTTCTGGTATTAATGAGGCAGCTAATTTAGTAGAAATTATCGAGTATCCGAAACATAAGCATTTTATTGCGTGCCAATTTCACCCAGAGTTTAAAAGTAGACCTACTAAATGTCATCCTTTATTTGATTCGTTTATTAAAGCAAGCCTTAAGTAAAGGCTTTTTTTCACAAAAATTACATAAATATGTAATACAATTATTTTGGAAGAAGTGATTATTTATGAAAATTTTAATTGTTGATGACGAAAAATTAATTAGAGATGTAATTAAAGAATATTGTTGTAATGAAAATTATGAAGTTCTGTTGGCTAGTAATGGGGAGGAAGCCTTAGAAATAGTTAATATAGAAAAGGTTGATTTAATTATTTTAGATATTATGATGCCTAAATTAGATGGTTTTTCACTTTGTAAGCAAATTAAAGATAAAAATATTCCAATTATAATTTTATCAGCGCGAACTGATGAATTTGATAAATTACTAGGTTTTGAATTGGGTATTGATGATTATGTTACAAAACCATTTAGCCCTAAGGAATTAATCGCGCGAGTTAAGGCTGTTTTAAAGCGAAATAATAAAATAGACGATAGTTTTACTTATAAAACATTAGTTGTAGATTTTAAAGCTCATAATATAGTAATTGATGGTGAAAATATAAAATTTACGCCAAAAGAATATGATTTACTTGTTTATTTTATTAATAATTCTAATATTGCTTTAACTAGGGAAATTCTATTAGATAAAATCTGGGGCTATAGTTTTTTTGGAGACGACCGAACGATTGATACTCATATAAAAATGCTTAGGAATACATTAGGAAAATATCGAGACTTAATTGTAACTGTAAGAGGAGTAGGCTATAAATTTGAAGCAGAATAGCTATTCTTTAACATCAAAAATTTGGTTTTATTTAATTATATTTTCTATTATCATTTTATTATCATTATGGTTATTTCAAGTTATTTTCCTAAAATATTATTATCGATGGATGAAAAATCGCGAAATTGATGGTATTATTGATATTATTAGTCAGGAATATAATTCTGCAAACTTACTTGATATTCTTGATGATTTATCTTTTAGTAATAATGTTTGCATTGAAATAATTAATAGTGATGATTTGCTATATTCTTCTACTAGTCAAATCCGTGGTTGTCTAATTGATAAAGATGTTAATGATTATCATTATGTTGATAAAAAGTTGGAATTTATTAAAAGTGTAAACAGTACTTTTAGGTATGAAACAACAAATCCAAAATTTCATAATCAAACATTGATTTATGGTAAAAAATTAATTAATAATTTAATTGTTTTTGTAACTTCTTCATTAGAACCAATTGATTCGACAACTGGTATTTTAGCTAGTCAATTGGTTTATGTTACAATTGGCGTTTTGCTTCTTTCGTTTTTAGTTGCTTATTTTATTTCTAAAAAAATATCTAAACCAATAATTCAAATAAATAAAGGTGCTACAGAAATCGCAAGTAATAATTATGATGTTAAATTTGATACATCGTCAAATATTATTGAAATTGATGAACTAGCTCATACTTTGCATGAGACGTCAATAGAATTAGCCAAAACAGAAAATCTTAGAAGAGAATTACTTGCGAATGTAAGTCATGATTTAAAAACACCTTTAACCATGATAAAAGCTTATGCAGAAATGGCTAGAGATTTAAATAATAAAAATGTGAAAAAACGAACTGATAATTTGAATATAATTATTGATGAAACTGACCGCTTGAATTTATTAGTAAATGATATTTTAGAGTTATCTAAGGTTCAAGCTAATGTTGAAAAGTTAAATATTGAAGAATTTGATTTAGTTGATTTGATTCAAACTATTTTAAACCGTTATGAATATTTGCAAACAAGTCAAAATTATCAATTTATTCTAGAATATGAAACTAATAATATAGTGAAAGCTGATAGAAAACGTATAGAGCAAGTAATGTATAATTTAATAAATAATGCAATTAACTATACAGGTGATGATAAAAAGGTTATTATTAAAGTTAAAGAAATTGATGAGGGAATTAAAGTTGAAATATCTGATACTGGTAATGGTATTGATGAAAATGATTTAGCACTAATTTGGGATAAATATTACAAGGTTGATAGAAGTTTTCAAAGAGAAGTTTATGGAACAGGAATTGGGTTATCAATTGTCAAAAATGTTTTAATTAATCATAACTTTAAATATGGTGTTGATACAATAAAAGGGTTTGGAACAACATTTTGGTTTATAATAAATTAATAATTACGAGAAATCGTAATTTATTTTTATATTAATTTTATTAAAAACAAAAATATAAATAATCAATTTAAATCATTTGCTTAATAATATAAAAAATTTGTAATCAGGTATGCATTAAAATTAAAAATTAGTG
>JAAWGF010000036.1 GCA_022795155.1 Bacilli bacterium
ATTACTAAAAAGATGTTAAATGAAAATATTGACATCAATACCATATCGCGACTTACAGGACTAACTAAAGAAGAAATAGAATCTTTAAGATAAAACTTAAAGGTTTTTTGTTTAATGTAAAAATAATATTACATATAATCACTTTTTGTTGATTTACATTAAGATTAATTAATGATAAAATAAATAATGGAGATGATATGGTGAAACCTTTAGTTTTATGTATATTAGATGGAGTTGGAATTAGGAACAGAGAATATGGTAATGCTTTTATGCAAGCTAATAAGCCTAATTTTGATAGATTATGGAATAGTTATCCTCATTGTTTATTAGAGGCTAGTGGGGCTAAAGTTGGACTTCCTAATGGTCAAATGGGTAATAGTGAAGTAGGTCATATGAATATAGGGGCGGGGCGAATTGTTTATCAACCACTTCAGTATATAAATGAGCAAATAAGAAATAAACAATTTTTTAATAATGAAAAAATATTAAAGGTTATTGAACATACAAAGAGAAATAACTCTAAGTTACACGTATTTGGACTTTTGAGTGATGGTGGAATTCATTCACACATTAATCATTTATTTGCCTTATTAGAGATTTGCGAAAAAAATAATGTTAAAAATCTTTATTTGCATCTTTTTTTAGATGGTCGGGATACTTTGCCAAAAAGTGCTTTGGGATTTATCGAATTATTAAGTAACAAAATGGCGGAACTGGGAATTGGTTCAATTGCGACAATTTCAGGAAGATATTATGCGATGGATCGTGATAATCGTTGGGATAGAATTAAAAAAGCATATGATGTAATAGTTAATGGTGTAGGTCCACATTATGAGAGTGCCAAAGATATAGTAAATGATAATTATGCAAACGATATTACGGATGAATTTATTGTTCCTAGTATTATTGATAAAAATGGAATTATAGAAGATAATGATGGATTAATTACATTTAATTTTCGGCCAGATCGTTTAAGAGAGCTTTTTTATGCTTTAACAAATCAAAATTTTAATGAGTTTGAAACAAAAAAAATTACTAATATAAAATTGGTAACAATGTTCTCGGTTAGTGATGATGTTGTGTGTGAAAATGCTTTTGAACATCAAAATTTAAATAATACTTTAGGGGAGTATCTTTCTAATAATGGCAAAACACAATTAAGAATAGCTGAGACAGAAAAGTATGCACATGTTACTTATTTCTTTGATGGTGGCGTAGAAAAGGATTTAAAGGGATGTGATAGAATTTTAATTCCATCCCCAAAAGTGGCCACTTATGATTTAAAACCAGAGATGAGTGCTCATGAGATTACTGATACTTTGTTGGATAAAATAAAAGAAGATATATATGACGTTATTATTGTTAATTTTGCGAATGGAGATATGGTTGGGCATACTGGAAATTTTGCTGCTGCTACTTCGGCTGTTCAAGTATTAGATAAATGTTTGGGGAAGATTCATAGTTTAGTAAAAGAAAAAGATGGGCTTTTAATTATAACAGCGGATCATGGTAATTGTGATTATATGTTAGATGATGATGGAAATGTTATAACTTCACATTCAACTAGTTTGGTTCCTTTTATTGTAACAGATAATACCTATAAACTAATGGATGGAAAATTGGGAGATATTGCTCCAACAATATTAAATTTTTTAAATATTGATATACCAAAAGATATGACTGGTGATATTTTAACAAAGCAAGGGTAGTGATAATGTGATAATTAAATGCTTAATACTAATAATATTTAATTTAGTTTATTCTTTAAATAATTATAATGGTATGGGTAATTTAATTATTATTAATACTATTCTTTTTTTGTTTGATATTTTGATATGTCGTTTAAAAACAAAATTCTCTTTAAAAAAATTTCTTTTATCCAGTATTATTACAATATTCTTAATTATTATAAATAAAGATATTTTTATTTATGGTTATAGAGATGCAACTATTTCGATAACTAATTTGGATAATAAATTCGTAGAGATTAATTCTTTGTATTTTAATAATAGTAAGTATAGATTTTCTAATGAATCATATTTGGATAATAATGTTTATGATATATATAATAAAATAACGCCAAATTATAAATTATTTTTGGTTGATAATTATATTTTAAAAACAAATAAAGCTAAAAAAATTAAGATTAATTTTGAAAAATATAATTATGATTATAAGTTATTAATAAATAATGAGGTTGTATCAGTTTTTAAAAGTGTTATTGATAATAATTCGCGATATTATAAAATATATGATAATTATTATTCTTATGAGTTTGACAATATTAATTATGACAATAATTGGTGGTTTTTAAATTTTGTTGTTTGTTTTTTAGGACTCAATATCATTGTTTTTATTTTTATAGATAGTTTAATTTCTAAAAAGACTAATAGTCTATTTCTAATTTTATCTTTATTTATATTTGAATATAATAGTAGTTTATTATTTAGTATTTCAACTAAATTGTTTATATATATTTTTTCAATTTTAATAAGTTTCATTATTGATAAATTAAAAATTAGTTTACTGCAAGATATGAAAAAGTTTTGCTTAATTTTATTATCTAGTTTAATTGCAACTTTTTGTTTAATTGGTTCAATATCTTTAGATAATCTATCATTTAGTTATATCATTATTTTTGGTTTTACTTTATGGTGGCTAGGATATATTATAGTGTTATTTAATTATTTTATAATTTATATTTCTAAAAGAATGGTAGTAGTTAATAATAAGAGCTTTTTAGATAGACTTTTGTTATGTGTTATTCCACTTGTATTTTTCTTTATATATCTATACATTTTCTCACCTTATATTTGTACAACTGATGGTTCTATGCAATTGCGTGAGATAAAATCCAATATTTTAACTAATTGGCATCCATTTTTTCATACGTTATTAATGCGTTTTAGTTATAATGTCTTTGGAAATTTCCGTTCCTTTATTATTGTTAGAATTGTATTAGTTAGTATCCTTTTCTCATCTATTGGGACTTATTTTATAAGGAAAGGGATTAATAGAATTTTTATATATTTATTGGTTTTCTTTTTATCTTTAAATCCTATTACAGGAATTCATATGGTTTCTATTTTAAAGGATGTAGACTATATAATATGCGTAATATTACTAACTTTTTTATTGATAAAATATATTAATAAAGATTTTAAATTATTAGATTATCTATTATTATTTATTTCGTTATTATTTATTGCTTTATTTCGTCATAATGGTTTATATGTATCAATAGGTTTTATTTTAGTATTATTTATTTTAGTTATTATAAATAAGAATATAAGGTTTATACCTATCTGTTTGCTTATTCCAATTAGCCTTTTCGTTATTAATAATGTCGTTTATAATCATTTTTCTATTCAGCCAGGTCTTAGGAATAGTGACATTATAACCTTAACTCATGGTTTGCAAGCTGTTTTTAGAGAACATGATGATAATAATATACAATCATTATTAGATGAATATATTGATTTAGTTGAATTAAATGATTCTTATAATAAATATAATATTGATGTTTTACTACACTATGCTACTAAACCTTTTCGTAGTTTAGAGATTAATAAATTTTCTTTAATTAAGTTATATATAAATGAGTTATTTAAATATCCAAATATTTTACTTAAAGATAGGTTGTTTGGAACAGATATAATGTGGAATATAGTTAAAAATGATGAAATTCAAACGTTTGATTATCAGATAGATGAAGATCAATTTGGCTTTTCTTATTATAATGAAAAAGATATAGAATTGCATGATTCAGCATTAAAAAGAATGATTACGAAAATATTGTTATTTATTTCTAATAATAAAATTTTAAATATGATATTTTTGCGATCAGGTTTATATTTATGCCTATTGCTCATTTTATTTATTAATTTTTTTGATAAAAAAAACTGGCTTATATTGTGTCCATTTATTATTAATATAATGACTTTATTTATAGCTTTACATCATCAATCTTATCGATATGTTATGTTTATACCACTTATTTTTATTATTTATTTTTTACAGGTTATTTTAAATAATAATAAAGGTTGAAACTATTTTCCCTAGATGTTATAATTAATGTAAATTTAATTGGTTAATTGATAGAGGTGAGTAAAATGTCTAGGGTGGCGGTTATTATCCCTTGTTATAATGAAGAAAAAACAATCGGCAATGTAATTGATAGTATTAAAGAAAAAATTCCTAATTGTCAGGTTTTTGTTGGTGATAACAATTCAACTGATAATACAGTTAAGATTAGTCTAGAACATCAAGCTATTGTTAAAAAAATTCCTAAACAAGGTAAAGGTAATGTAATCCGCAAACTTTTTGCAACGATAGATGCTGATGTTTATGTGATGATTGACGGTGATGCTACATATGATGTTAGTAAGCTACCAGAAATGCTTAGTTATGTTGAAAGTGATGAATATGATATTGTTGTTGGTAATAGATTAGCAACGACATATTTCAAAGAAAATAAGCGCAAATTTCATAATACTGGAAATAGAATTGTTAATAGATTTATTAATTTTCTATTTAAAGGTAATGTTCAAGACACAATGTCTGGTTTTAGAGTAATGAGTAAGCGTTTTGTTAAGTCTTTACCTATTTTAGATAGTGGCTTTGGAATTGAAACGGAAATGACTATTTATATTTTACATAAGGGTTTTGCTTTAAAGGAAGTTCCAATTAAATATATAGATAGAGTTGAAGGAAGCTATTCTAAATTAAATACATTTAAAGATGGTTTTAGAGTGATTAAATTGATTATTAATCTATTTAAAGAATATCGTCCTTTATTATTTTTCTCATTGTTTTCTCTTGGATGTTTTATTTTATCAATAGGTTTATTTATTCCAGTATTTATTGCTTATTTAAAAACCAAATTAGTTTTAAAATTCCCAACCTTGATTGTGTCGGGAGTATTATTAACACTTTCATTAATTTTTTTTATCACAGGTTTAATTTTAGATTCGATAAAAACAAAATATAATCAGTTAACAGAAATTATAAATAATAGGTATAATTAGTTTTATTTAGGGCTTGTTAGAAAGATAATTAAATGATATAATTTAGTTAGATTTGAAATATTTTGAACTTGAGGAGTAAATCAATTTTAAATTTAAAGAGAGTTAGTGGTTGGTGAAAACTAATAATTTATTTGATTGAAGGTAGCAAGGGAATAGAACTCTTAAGTAAATAGAGAGTTACGTATCTATGCGTTAAATAAATAAGGTATAGTTTTACTATATAAAATAAGGTGGTACCACGAACAATTCGTCCTTTTAGACAGTTGTTCTTTTTTTGGAGGTAAGTGATGATTGAGTTAGAAAAATGTAAGAATTTATTTAAAACTTATGTAGATAGTTATAATATGAATGATGATAAAATCAATTTAAAATACTATCATACCTTTAGAGTTACGAATTTTTGTAGAGAAATTTCTCAATCTTTATGTTTAAATAATGAAGATGTGGAAATTGCTGAGTTAATTGGGATATTACATGATATTGGTCGATTTGAACAGATTAGAGTTTATAACACTTTTATTGATAAAGATTCTATTGATCATGCTGATTATGGGGTTGATATTTTAAAAAGTAATAATTTTATTGAGGAGTTTGTTAGTGACGAAACAATTCAAAATATTATATTAGTAGCTATTCATAATCATAATAAGTTTGTTATAGAAAATGGCTTAGATGAAAAAACTAATTTATTTTGTAAAATAATAAGGGATGCTGATAAATTAGATATATTTGATAATTTTATCAAAATGGAAAGTAAAATTAAGCATACTGAAACATTAATAAGTTCAAAAGTACTAGATTCATTATTGAATAATCATGCTATTAAAGATATAGATATGCAAACGGAAATGGACTATTATTTGCGTCAAGTTGGAATGTTATATGATTTAAATTTTGGATATAGTAGAAATTATATTAAGCAAAATAATATTGCTAATAAATTAATTGATAGGATAATTGAAAAAAACGATCATGAGAATGATAATTTATGCAGGATAAAACAAAAGGTATTGCAATTTATTGAAAAAGTTAATTAATATATAGAAAAGAGGAAAAAAATGTTGGATAAAAAATATGATCATAAGGCTGTTGAGGAAAAGAAGTATGAAGAGTGGAAAAATAAGGGTTATTTTGCAAGTGGGGATTTAGGAAAAAAACCTTACGCAATCGTTATTCCTCCACCAAATGTAACAGGGAAATTACACTTAGGTCATGCATGGGACACAACACTTCAAGACATTATGATTCGGTATAAACGTATGAATGGTTATGATTGTTTATGGCTGCCTGGTATGGATCATGCAGGTATTGCAACGCAAGCCAAAGTCGATAAACGTTTAAAAGAGATGGGAATTAAACCTAGAGAGATGGCCCGCGAAGAATGGCTTAAGCATGCATGGGTATGGAAAGATGAGTATGCTAGTACAATTCATGAACAATGGGCTAAGTTGGGTTTAAGTCTTGATTATAACAAAGAACGCTTTACTCTTGATGAAGGGTTATCCAATGCTGTTAAGAAAGTTTTCGTTGATTTATATAATAAAGGTTTAATATATCGAGGCGAACGAATTATTAATTGGGATCCTGAGCAAATGACAGCTTTATCAAATGAGGAAGTTATTTATAAGGATGATGAGGGTGCTTTTTATCATTTAAAATATTTTATTGAGGGGACTAATGATTATTTGGAGGTTGCTACAACTCGACCTGAAACTTTATTTGGTGATACAGCTGTTGCTGTCAATCCTGATGATAATCGATACAAGCATTTAATTGGTAAAAATGTAATTTTACCAGTTGTTAATAAACTTATTCCTATTATTGGTGACGAGCATGCTGATCCAGAATTTGGAACAGGGGCGGTTAAAATAACGCCGGCTCATGATCCTAATGATTTTGAGGTTGGTAATCGTCATAATTTAGAAAGAATTGTTGTGATTAATCCTGATGCCACAATGAATGAAAATGCTTTAAGCTATAGTGGACTAGATCGTTTTGATTGTCGTAAAAAATTGGTTGACGATTTAAAAGAAGCTAATCTTTTAATTAAAGTAGAACCAATGGTTCACTCAGTTGGTCATAGTGAACGAAGTGATGCGATTGTTGAACCTTATTTATCAAAACAATGGTTTGTTAAGATGCGACCACTAGCTGATAGGGTTTTAGAAAATCAAAAGAATAAAGAAACAAAAGTTAATTTTATACCAGAACGATATGAAAAAACAATGAATCATTGGATGGAAATAACATATGATTGGTGTATTTCAAGACAATTATGGTGGGGGCACAGAATTCCCGCTTGGTATAAAGACGAAGAGGTTTATGTTGGTGTTAATCCACCTATAGGTGATGGCTGGGTACAAGATAGCGATGTACTTGATACTTGGTTTTCTAGTGCTTTGTGGCCTTTTTCAACAATGGGGTGGCCAAATGTAACTTCAGATTTAGAAAGATATTATCCTAATGATTTATTGGTAACAGGTTATGATATAATCCCTTTTTGGGTTAATCGTATGACTTTTCAAGGGTTAGAATTTACAGGGAAACGTCCTTTTAAGGATTGCTTAATTCATGGACTAATTCGCGATAAGCAAGGTAGAAAAATGAGCAAATCTTTAGGTAATGGTGTTGACCCTATGGACGTTATTGATAATTATGGAGCTGATTCATTACGTTATTTTTTAGCAACATCAACCGCAAGTGGAATGGATTTAAGGTATGATGAAGAAAAGGTAAAATCAACATGGAATTTTATAAATAAATTATGGAATGCCTCTAGGTTTGTACTTATGAATATCGGTGATTTTACAAGTAGTGATTATACATTAGAAAACTTATCAATTGCTGATAAATGGATTTTGTCAAAACTAAATACAACAGTTTCTAAAGTGAAAAAACATATGGATAGTTATGATTTCAATGTTGTTGGAACAGAAATTTATAATTTTGTATGGGATAATTTTTGTGATTGGTATATTGAGTTGTCTAAATTTAATTTAAATAAAACTACATCGTCTGTTTTGATAAAAGTTTTAACTGATATTTTAAAGATGTTGCATCCTTTTATGCCTTATGTAACTGAAGAAATTTATTTAAAATTACCGATTCATGATGTATCAATTATGATTTCCAATTATCCTATTTATAATTCAAATTTTGAATTTGATACAGATTTGGATTATATTATTGAAGCTATTAAAAATGTTCGCAAAATTAAACAAGAGAATAACTTAGGTAAAAATTACTATCTTGTTTATGATAGTGAAATTATAACTAATAATTTAGCAATCATAAAATTTATGTTAAAATTAGAAAATATTATACTGAAAACTGATTTTAAATTAGGCAATTTAGCAAGTATTAATTTTAATGTTGGTAAGAGTGTTTTTACAATTTATTATGAAAAGAATAATTCTAAAGAAGAATTAGAAAAATTTGAAAAAGAAAAAATAAGATTGATTGATTCAATTGAACGTCGAAAAAAACTTTTAAGTAATTCTAATTATGTTAGTAAGGCACCAAGTAATATTGTTGAAGCTGAAAAGTTAAGTTTAGAAAAAGAGGAAATAGAATTAAAATTATTGATTGAAAAATTAACAATAGAGAAATAAAAAATTGTTTATTTCAAGAATTAAAAGTTGATGATATTAACGTTTTAAAATTGTGATTAGAGAATTGAATTATTGAATTTAAATAATTTAGTTCTTTTTATTTTAGTAGAATTTGCAATATTAAAATTGTTCATTTGTTTAGAGGATTGTTTTATACTAAATGTGTATAAATAATATGAGACAAAAAATAATAAGAGTATGTTGAAAATTAACCTATGTAATGTTATAATTTATATATAGTATAGTAAGGGAGTAGGGTATGAAGAAAAAGGGATTTACATTAATAGAATTATTGGCAGTAATTGTTATATTGGCGATAATTG
>JAAWGF010000009.1 GCA_022795155.1 Bacilli bacterium
AATCAAAAATTTTTGATTAATACTATAAAAAAACCTGTTGATACACATTTTATTGAGCATAAAAAATTCCGTGCTAGAACTAAAACTGTTAAAGAAAAAAGAGAGATTAGTCAAAGTAAACTATATATAGGATTTAAATGTGATAAATTAAGTTTATTTGAAAAACAATATGTTGCAAACATTTATTCATTTATCTTAGGTGGTGGACCAGATTCAAAATTATTTAAATCAGTTAGAGAAAAAAATAGTTTATGTTATTATGTTTCTTCGTCATTTAAAAGTGTAAGCAATTTATTAATTATTACATCTGGTATTGATAAAAAAGATTATCGTAAAGCCGTTAATTTAATAAAAAAAGAAGTTAAAAGTATGACGAATGGAGATTTTGATGATAGTGATATTAAAAAAGCCATTGTTACTTATATAAATAGCTTAGAGGCATCACTAGATTCACCAGCCTCAATTATTAGCAGTTATGTTAGCAATGAATATTTAGGCTTTGATTTAATGGATGAGCGAATTAAAAAAATAGAAACTGTAACTAAAGATATGATTATAAATTTTTCTAAAAAGATTCATTTAGATACAATCTTTTTATTAGAAGGAGGGGATATGGGTGAAACAGAAGAAATTTAGTGGTATAAACTTAGAAGTTTTTAGTGAGACTTTAGACAATGGTTTAAGAGTATATGTAGTCCCTATGAAAGATAAGCATAATATTCATGCGACTTTTTCAACAAATTTTGGTTCTATTATAAATGAATTTGTACCAATTGGTGAAAATAAAATGATTCGGGTTCCAGATGGTGTTGCACATTTTTTAGAACATAAACTATTTGAACAAAAGAATGGTATCGATCCATTTACTTTTTTTGGTGAAAATGGCGCTGATGCGAATGCTAATACATCATATTTTAAAACAACATATTTGTTTTCTGGTTTAAAAAAGTTTAAGGAAAATTTAAATTACTTACTTGATTATGTTCAAGAACCATATTTTACTGATGAAAATGTTGAGAAAGAAAAAGGAATTATTGATCAAGAAAGAAGTATGTACCAAGACGATCCTTTGTGGCGTATGTATGAGGGAAGCATTTATAATTTAGTTAACAGTCATCCCATTAAATTCCCAATTATTGGTACTAAAGAAAGCATTTATGACATCACTAAAGAAGATTTATACAAATGTTATAATACTTTTTATCATCCAAGTAATATGTTTGTTGTAGTTACAGGCAACGTTGATCCAATCGAAACTATCAAGATGATTAAAGAAAATCAATCACAAAAAAAATTCCCAGCTAAACCGAAAATTGAGATAAAAAAATATAAAGAGGATAAAAATGTAGCGGTAAAAAAGCAAGAAATTGAAATGGATATTAATACTTCAAAAGTTGCACTATCTTATAAAATATGTATTGATAATTTCCAAAATTATAGTTTATATGAGATATATAATTATATTTTGTACTATTTTAATATCAAAATTGGGCAAACATCAGCTATTGTTGAACAGTTAAAAAAGGATAATTTAATATATGATGATTTCGGTTTTGAAATAAATGGTATTGATAATTATTTATTAATAAACATTTTTGCTGAAACTCATGATCCAACTAAAGTAGTTAATACGCTAAAAAAAGAATTGAATAATAAATTAATTTCTGAGGAAGAACTTGAAAGAAAAAAGAAATGTTCAATTAGCTCACTCTTAGCTTCTGGAGATAATTTATATCGTATTAATAATAAAATTATGAGTAATATTATAAAGTATGATGATGTTGTATATGATGATTATGAACGAATTAAGACTCTTAATTATAAAGATTTAAATAATATTATTGATAATATATCGTTTGATGAATATTCTATTTTTATAATTAATCCAAAGAAAAAGGATATCCAATAATCCTTTTTTAGTATAGATTTTGTTGAAGTAAATATAATTAATTGAATTAATTAATAAATATTAGATGTTTTACCTAAGGGCTTGATTTTATAGTGTTTTTATGATAAATTAATATAAGTCGAGGAGGAATAATTGTGGAAATATTATTAATTACAGTATCAATTTTACTTATTGCCATTGCTCTTTTACAAAGTGGTAAATCAGAAGGTGCCTCTAATGTAATTTCTGGTGGTAATGATAATTTGTTTGCTAATAGAAAAGAACGTGGTGGAGAATTATTTATAACTAGATTTACGGCTGTTTTAGGTATTGCCTTCTTCGTAATTTGTATTATTATGGGAAGATAAAATTTAATAGAAGAAAAGAACTTATCTAAAAAAGAAACTTCAATGTTTCTTTTTTTTCTTTATGATATTTATCAAGATTAATAGTCCTAATGATAGGCTAGAGATAAATACTCCCATTTTTAATTTTGGTATCTTATAAATTATCTTGATATTATGTGTACCACTATTTATATCAAAGCTTAAGAAACTATTAGCTATTTTAAAAGTTTCAACTTCTTTATCATCAATGTAAACTTTAAGACCTTCATCAAAATTTAACGACGTAAAGACGGTTTTATCATTGTCGACTTCCATAACACCTTCAATAAGACTATTATTAAAATTTGTAATTTGTAAGGCATTATTATTAGTAGTTTGATAGAATTGTTCAAACTTATCACTATCCATTTGATAGGCGAGAACAATAACATTACTAATATTAGAATTAAGATAAAATTCTAACTTAGCTTCTTTATTTTTTTCAAAATAACCAGCATCTACAACATATGGTTCATTAGTTGTAATTGCGTAGTGTTTATTATTAAATATAAAGCTATTTAAATCATAGTTATATACATATAAATAAACATTACTATTTTTAAGAGTATTAATATTAATAATAACTCTGTTAGTTTCTTCAAAATTTAAATTAGTAACAATGTCTCCTAACAAATTGTAATTATTCTGATTATCATCATTAGAAAGTGGTAATTTAACTAGTATATCATCAATTCCAGTTGCTTTTTGAACAAAATCTTGCTGATTTAAAAAGGGACTAAAATTATCATTGCTCCAATTTTTAATATTTTTTGATACAGCAAAAGCAAGTGGTAAAAAATATTTGTTTCTATAAATCTCATAGTAATTAATTGTATCAATTTGTTCATAAAAACGGTTTTGATTTTCTAAACCAATCAAATATTTAACTGACATAATACTATTATAGATAGGGGTATTTTGCTTATAATAATAACTATTTACATTGTTGCCAGGCATACCCAATTCCTTTTGATTTTTAGCCATCTGTTCATAAGCAACTGATGAAAAAACAGATATACCATTATAATTATACCAAGCGCCATCATTTAAAGTTTGATTAAAACTCTTTTCAATTCTATAAAAGCTATTATCTCGTTCTTTAACACTTTCAATAGCTGAAGCAGCTGATACATAGTTATCCATAAAAGTATTTTTATTATGATCTATTGACCAATTTTCATTGATATTTAAAATAATATCGCTAAAAATTATAAAAAGAAGTATATATTTAACAGTATTACTATGATTAAACTTATATGTTATAAAAATTGTAAGCATTATTAAGAGAATCAACATATTTACTTCAAAAGCAAAATTAGATAAAAAATTAATATGTTCTAAATAAAATAGGGATATAATTACTAATCCAAAAATAATTAAAGCATATCTAATTTTTAAAAAGTTAATTTTATTTAAAGAATAAAATGCCACAATATTAATTATAAAAACATATATAAATGAAAAACGAAATGGTAGGTCATTAGGTGTATGAAATCCATGCCAAATAAAGTCGAGTGGTACATAAAGAAAACTTATAAATAGAAAAAAAATAAATATAGTAATCATTAACTTGTTTTTTAATTTAATATTACTATTAAAAAAGAAAGCAATTAGTAAAACGAAAATAGCAATTCCACTAGATATATTAGGTAAATAATATTCTTGAGAAGAAAAAACAATTGAATTAACTAAAGAAAAATGATTAGCTAAAAAATAGAGTGGATTAAAGTTAAAATTTTTATAAAAAGTAAAACTATCGCCAGTTGCTGAAATACTACTCAAGGAACTTACATATGGTAATAGCATAAATCCAGCTAATCCGCCAGCTATTAAAGAACTAATTGTAAATAGTAATATTTTTTTTATTAATTCTTTTCTTGAAAGATCATTTTTAAAGATAATATAAATGATAAAAAATAGACAAGCGAAAAGACAAATCATATAAGTTATAAAATAGTTGGCAAGAATGCTTAAAAATAATGATAAAATATAAAGATTAATTTTGTTTTCATCAATTAGTTTTTTAATCCCTAATATAACAAGTGGTAAAAATATTAATCCATCTAACCACATAATATTCCAATAAAAAGCTACAAAATAACTAGAGAATGCGTAGGATAGACCAAATATCGTGGTTGTAATAGAATTTTTGTTAAAAAATTTATTTAAAAAATAAGTCATAATCGCACTAGCAGTAATTATTTTTAAAGCAATTATAATTGAGAAAGCTGTAACAATATTTTCACGATTAAATAAGAACATAATAATATTAAAAGGGCTAGATAAATAATTGTAAAAATTTCTAAAAAAAGGTAATCCTAAACCAGTACTAAAAGAATAAATTAAATTATCACCTGCCATAACTTTGTCATAGAGTTCTGCTAGTAATGGTCCATATTGGTGATAAAAATCAACTGTTAATAATGTATTTTTACCAATGGGAATAATACTTTTTAAAGCATAGATAATTAAAAACAAAAAGGTAGATATTCCGATTGTTAACCATACATATTTATTATTTTTTAAATTTGTTTTAATTTTATTTTTTAAATTATTCATAAGCACTACCTACCTTAACTTTAATTTTATATTAATATTTATTTATTGTAAATAATAATAAGGCATTTTCTTGATTTTAATTTTTAAAATAGATATAATATAAAATAAATTTTGAATTAATATACATTACGAATATTAAGGTGGTGATATAATGCCAAAAATAAATAATAAATTTTACCATAAAATAAAAAATAGTGAGTTAGAAGATACGCTTGGGTTTTATAAAAAAAAGAATAAATATGAAAATATTACCTTTGCTCCCAATGTAAAAAAAATTAAAAATTTTAGTTATTCTGAAATGCTTAAATCAATTTTTGTTCCAGAAACTGTTGATGAAATAGAAGAGGATAGTTTTAGCAATTGTAAAAAACTAGAAGAGGTTATTTTTAGTGAGGGGTATAACTCATCTTGGAAATTATGCTTTTAATAATTGTGAAAATTTAAAACGTATTATAATTCCTAAAAGTGTTAGGAAAATAGGAAATAGTTGCTTTAAAAATTGTACAAACTTAGAAGAAGTAATATTACAAGAAGGATTAAAAACAATTGGTGATAAATGTTTTTGGAATTGTGAAAATTTAAAAAAGATAATTATACCTAGTAGTGTTGATAGTCTTGGATTCGAATGTTTTGGTGAATGTCTCAATTTAAAAATAATAGGGTTGCCAATTAATTATTCAGACGTTCCTTCACACGTTTTTAATAATTGTTATCATATAGAAAAAGTTAATTATCAATCTTTAAATTTGGAATTTTTACAAACAATAGAAGAAATATTAAAAAAAGAAGAAAGAACGAAAAAAGATAAAATAGTAAATAAAGAAGTATTAGAAAAAATGTTTTATTTTGGTAAATGTAAATTACTTGGTATTGATTATAAAAAAGAATATGAAGAGTTTATTGAGTACTATATAAATAATTATACAATTCCTAATAAAGATATCGTCTCTTTAGATAAAAAAGATTATTTAAAAAAGAAAGAAGAGACTAAATTAATCCCATGATATGCCCAACAAATTCCTGGATTTATTATTACGGATTATCTTAATGATGACTATGATAATCAAAAAGTAGAACAATTGGAATATGTATCGAAACCTTTAGAATATAATTTATTACCACCTATTGCAGATGATAAATATTATTTTGATAAAAATGGTAATTTATGGATTAAGGGTAAAAATGGTGATGATGATATAATGCCTAAATCATTTGTTAAAGAATATATTTTAAAAAATAATAATAAATGAAGATATAATAATGAATTTTATCTTTTTTTTTGATAAAATAAATATAGGTGATTAAAAGTGTTATATTCTTCTATTGATAATAAAAAAATTAAGGAAATTAAAAAATTGAATCTAAAAAAGTATCGTGATAAAACAAATCTTTTTCTAGTAGAGGGAGAACACCTTGTAATGGAAGCTTATAAATCTGGCTATTTAAAAGAATTAATATTGGAACAAGATAATGATTTAAACCTAGATATTACAACCAATTATGTTACAAATAATGTTTTAAAATATATAACTAATCTTGATACCCCACAAAGTATCTTAGGTATTTGTTCTAAGACACAAAATGATACTATAAAAGGTAATCGCCTACTTATTTTAGATGATATTCAAGATCCAGGTAATTTAGGAACGATTATTCGAAGTGCGGTCGCTTTTAATGTTGATACAATTATTTTAAGCTTTAATACCGTTGATTTATATAATTCTAAGGTTATTAGAGCATCGCAAGGCTTAATTTTTTATATTAATATAATTGTTATGGATTTAACTACTACTATCCCTAAATTAAAAAATGAAGGTTATCAAATCATAGGAACGAAGGTAACTGATGGAAAAAGTTTAAAAAGTATTGAAAAAAAGAAAAAATTTGCTATAATAATGGGAAATGAAGGTAATGGCGTTAGAGAAGATATTTTATCTCTATGCGATGAATATCTTTATATAGATATGAATAAAAACTGTGAGAGTTTAAATGTTGGCGTAGCTACAAGTATTATTCTTTATGAATTAGATAAGTAGGTGATATAATGAATTATATTTGTGTTGGTGAGATTGTTAATACTCATGGTATCAAAGGTGAAGTTAGATTAGTATCTAATTTTGAAAGAAAAGATTTAGTTTTTAAAAAAGATTTTAATATTTATATCGGGAATAATAGAGAAAAGCTAAAAATTAATACTTATCGTATTCATAAAAATTTTGATATGTTAACATTTGATGGTATTAATGATATCAATGATGTTATTATGTATAAGGGTGAGAAGGTATATATTTTAAGAGAAGATTTACAAGAAGATATTCATATTAAAGATGACTTAATTGGTTTTAATGTTTTTTATAACGAGAAAAATATTGGTAAAGTTTTTAGTTTTTTTAATAATAATGTTTATGATATTATGGTTATAAAAGGTTCTACAAAAGATAATTTTGTACCATATTTAGATAAATTTATCTCAAAAGTTGATTATGATAAAAAGGATATTTATATTATTAATATGGAAGGCCTAATTAATGAAGATTGATATTTTAACTCTTTTTCCTAATATGTTTGATGGTTTTTTATCAGAGTCAATTATAAAAAGAGCAATTGAAAGTAATAAAGTTAAAATTAATATTCATAATATTCGTGATTATTCTAAAGATCCTCATAAAAAGGTTGATGACTATTCTTATGGTGGAGGAGCTGGAATGGTTTTGATGCCACAACCAATTTTTGACGCTGTTGAAGCTTTAAAAAAAGATAATTCATTTGTTATTTTGGTCACGCCCCAAGGTATTCCATATAAACAATCGATAGCGTATAACTTAAAAGAAAAAGAACATCTTATTATTATTTGTGGGCATTATGAAGGATTTGATGAACGTATTAGAACTATAGCTGATATTGAAATTAGTATAGGTGATTATATTCTAACTGGTGGAGAATTAGCGAGTATGGTTATTAGTGATAGTGTTATTAGGCTTATTGATGGCGTTATTACAAAAGAATCATATGAAAATGATTCATTTACAAACAATTTGTTAGATTATCCTGTTTATACAAAACCAAGTGATTTTAGGGGAATGAAAGTGCCAGATATTTTATTAAGTGGTCATCATGAAAATATCAATGCTTGGAGGTTAGAACAACAAATAAAAAAAACTAGTGAAAAACGTCCTGATTTATTAGAAAAGAGTTGAATTTATGAAAAGTGAACAATTTGTATTAATTAAATCTCATAAAGCAAAAGAAAATATTTATATTGATTATAAAAATATGGCTGGTTTTAAAGTTAAACCTAAAAATGGTAAAAAATATGATGGTGTTGAAGTTAATGAAATGCTTATTATTAAACCTGATTTTATCGATTTAATTTTAAAAAGAAAAATTGGTAAAAAATTAGAAAGTTACATTAATTATTTAATAGAAATATTAGATAATGATGACGATGATGATGGTTCTAAATTAGCCCAAACTTTGAATGATATTGATCGATATAGGACAACAATTAACAATACATATAAAAAGTATCTAGATGAAAAATATTTAAACATTTTATTACGTAAATTAAAATTAGTTGAAGAAAAACTAAATATGAAAATGCAAATGTTTTATCAAAGAATGCAAAGACAAATTGAAGAAAAGATTAGACAAGAGCAAATGAATTATAATTATGAGGACGAAGAAAAAACAAGTCGAAGAAGTAGATAAATAATATTAACTAATTTTATGTAATTTATTAAAATTTTTATTGCCAAATGATTTATTTTATGATAAAATTACTTATGTTGTGATCCGCTGATACTTATTTTAATTTACAATCATGATCATATATTTATAAAGGAGAGTGAAATCGTGAATTTAGTTGAAAAAATAACTAAAAGTCAAATTCGTACTGACTTACCTAATTTTCAAGTAGGAGATACTATTAGAGTTGATTTAAAAATTGTTGAAGGAAAAACACACAGAATCCAAGCATTTGAGGGTGTTGTTATCGCCATTCAAGGTTCTGGCGTTTCTAAAAACTTTATTGTTAGAAAGATTTCTGGTGGTGTTGGAGTTGAAAGAACAATACCATTCAATTCACCAACGATTGATAAAATTGTTGTCATAAGAAAAGGTAAAGTTAGACAAGCAAAATTAGGCTGGTTAAGAAATCTAAAAAAACAAGCTAAAATTAAAGAAAGAAACTAATAAGGCATTATTGTCTTATTTTTCGTAATTGGGGTAAAAAATATGGATAAAGAAATAAATAATAATTTAGAAAATGAAAATAAACAAAGCAAGTTTATATCTTTTATAAAGGAATTTTTTGTTTATTTTTTAATTATTGTCGCAGTCATTTTAATTAGAACGTTTTTAGTGACACCAATTAGAGTAGATGGAGATTCTATGAATGATACATTGAAAGATGGTGAAATTTTATTACTAAAAAAATATGATAAATCGTATGAACGTTTTGAAGTGATAGTTTTTAATTATAAAGATGAAAAATTGATTAAAAGGATTATTGGTTTACCTGGCGATCATATTGTTTATAAAGACAATAAATTGTATATTAATAATGAGTATGTTGCGGAGTCAATGATAGATAAAAGAACATATGATTTTGACTTAACAGAGTTAGGCTTTGATACTATTCCTGATCATTATTATTTTGTTTTAGGTGATAATCGAATAAATTCCAAGGATAGTCGAATGATTGGTTTAATTAGTGAAAAGGATATTTTAGGTACAACAAATTTTGTTCTTTTTCCTTTTAATAAAATGGGAAGTATTAATGAATAATGAAACAATCTAAAAGCATTTTTGAACGGATTAGATTATATCGTATTAATCATAATAGAATTCAAATGGATAAAGAAGAAGATACTAAAAAGTTATCAGCAGAAACTCCTAAGGAAGTTATTAAAAAACAATCTAAGTTGAAAATATTTTTTAAATTTGTTATTGGTTTTATTGCTGGTTTTTTTGAATATTTGGTTATGAAGAATAATAAAAAAAACTCAATCAAAAATAATGTATCAACAATCAAAGCTGATAATAATTTTACTACTGATGAACCAAAAAATACTCAAATCAATTCTAAAAAATTAGAAACTATTAATAGTAATTCGATACCACTAGTTAATATTGAAAAACTAACTAATATAGTAGATAATTCTAATAAAATTAGTCAAAAAATTGATATTGATAATAAATTGTTAGCTAAAAAAATTGATAATTTAAAAAAAGAGAAAGTTGAAACGCAAAAAGATGAACTAAAACAAACAAAGAATCAACTAATAGTTATTGAGGAACAAATTATTTATGCTGATAGTTATGATGAATTAGAAACTGCTAAAAAGAAAATATTAAAAACCAAACAAGAATTACAACTAAAAAAAAATAATAATCTAAATTCTATTAATAGCTTAGGGGCATATAAAAATAGAGTGATAAAAAATTGTGAACCTATAAAAGAGAATGACATATCTATTGTTAAAGAAACTAATTCGACACCAATAATAAAAGACAAAGATTTAATAAATGAGGAGGCAAGCAAATCAAAAATAATAAACAATACTGAAGAATTAAAAAAAGAAAGTCAAGTATTAATTATTGAAAATATTTCTGAAACTAAGCAAGATATTATTGATAATGATGAGGTAATTGATACTTTAATTGAACGATGTGATGAAGATTTAACTCTTGTAGAAGAAAAAAAAGAATATATTGATTTACAATTTGAATATGAGCAACATCTGAACAGTGCATTAGAGGAATCCAGTAATTTTAAGTTAAATAAAAAGGATTTAAAGCAAATAAAGAGTAATATTAATAATATATTGGCGCAACAACAAAGCAATCTTGAACAATTAAATAGGTATATGAATATGCCTCATGACAGTCAAATGTTTATAGCTAAAATTAGTAACTTTTTAAAAAGTACAGCTAAACTTTCTTTTAGCTTTGTTCCATTTTTTATTTTTCCAAATAGATTTTTTGGATTAACAACGAGTGCCATCATGTTTAATAATTCATTAAAGAGTTATCGAATGCAGCCTAATATGAACTATATTAATCAAAATATTAAAATGATGATTAGTAATAATGAATTATGTTTAAAATTCGGCATAAATGCCTCTAAAGATGCTTTAGGCGAAATTAACAATATAAAATATTATTTAAATAATCTACCTAGCAATATTAAAGATACAATTGAGTATCGCAAATATTTGGTTGATGTTTATTCTACCGAAAAGATTGTTAAAAAACAGATTGAGGTTTTGCAAAAAATGTCGAAAAAGTATGAAAATATTAAAGTAAAAGTAAAAAGAAGAGATTATTAATAGTGGAGATTAAAAGTGGAAAATTTAAAAAATGCAATTGAAACATATATACCAATTAATGTTCAAGAAGAAAATGATAAAAAGATAATGCTGAAATATATTGATAAATTTGATGATGTTTTAACAAGGGAAAACTCTTTATTTCATTTTACTACATCGGCATGGATTGTTAATAAAGATAGAACTAAGGTATTAATGATTTATCATCGAATTTTTAATTCTTGGTCTTTTATTGGGGGACATGCTGATGGCAACTCTAACCTATTAGAAGTTATTAAAAGAGAAATTTATGAAGAGAGTGGTATTGACAATATAAAATTGTTAGATAACGATATTTTTGGCTTATCGATACATATTGTTAAACCGCATATTAAAAATAACAAGTATATTAGTTCACATTTACATTATGATATTCAATATTTGTTTGAAGCTTTAGAAGAGATTGAGGTTAAGATTAATCCTGATGAAAATAGTGATATTACTTGGATAGATGTTGATTCACTATTAGATAGAGTAACCGAAGAGCATATGATTAGTATTTATCAGAAATTAATCAATAAAGTTAAAAATGAAGACTATTAGAAATTATAATTGAAGGTGATTAAGTGATTGGTGGTATAAAAGAATTTAGAACTATATGGATTTAGAAGGTGATTTTAATGCGATTAACTAGGCGATTTATTATAGCTTCACTTAAGAATATTCCTTTAAGTAAACCGATTAGATATGAAAGATATTATATTAATGATAATGTTAGGATTCAGAAAAAAGGTAATTGTTATGAAAAGGAAATCTTAAATGAAGAGAATATTTTAATTGAAAAGCTAACTATTACTAAAGATGAATTTATAAAATTAAAGAATAGCGCATATGCAAGAATTGTAAGAGATAGTTATTTATATTTAAAAAATAAAAATGTATCTATTAAGAAGTATTATGATGATTATGAGGAATTAAACCGTATTGAGGTCAAATTTTTGACCATTGATGAAATGAATTCATATACCAAAGAAATATGGATGGGTAAAGAAATTACATCTAGTCCTTTAGCGTTTGATAAAGATTTAAGTAAACTTAATCGGAAAGAATTTTTAGAAGAATTAAGAAAATATCTATAGGAGAATAGGCTTTTATGAATTATAATATAAGAAGAAGAGAAAAAAACGATTGTAAGGATATAGCTCATGTTGTTACCATAGCTTGGAATGAAACTTATAAAGGAATAGTACCTGATGAATTTTTAAAAGGATTATATAAAAATGAAGAAGAGCGAGTTATAAGTTCCTTTAATAATTTTGATGAAAATGATAATCATCAATTTGTTTTATTAGTCAATAATAGAATTATAGGTTTTATAAATGTTGGTGTGTCAGAAGATAATGATTATTATGGCTATGGTGAAATTTTTGCTTTATATATTATAAATGGATATAAAGGCAATGGATATGGCAAAAAATTATTAGAAATGGGTATTGATGAATTAAAAGATATGGGATTTAATAAAATAGTTGTAGGTTGTTTAGATGGAAATAAAGCAAATAAATTTTATAAACATATGGGTGGCAATTTTATTAAAACTAGAGTATTTGAAAAATTAAATTTACTAGAAAATGTTTATATATTTGATAATATATGAGAGATAATTGATAAAATTTTTAAGTGTTTAATTAGAAATTTAGATTAAAATATATAGGAGTTTTGGTTAATGAAAAAAGTATATTTAATAAGTTGCACAGCTAATAAACAAAAATATAAATGTAAAGCAGAAGAAATGTATTCAAAAAGTAACCTATTTAGGTTATCACTTTCATATGCCTTAGAGCGTGTTGATGATAAGGATTCACAAATTTTCATCTTATCAGCTAAACATGGATTATTATCATTATTAGAAGTAATTGAACCATATGATATGACTTTAAAAAGAATGAATAAAAGTGAAATAATTACGTGGGGTAAAAAAGTATATAAACAAATGAAAGAAAAGTTTGATTTAAAAAATACAAAATTTATATTTTTAGCAGGGCAATCTTATATTAAACCCCTTGAACAATATTTAAACAAGGAAACTATTGAAAATCCCATCCCAGTAAATAAAAGAATGATTGGGAAAAGAATGAAATGGTTAAAGGAGAATAGCGATAAGGATGAAAAAAGTTTTAGCTAGAGATTTAAGGAGTAAAGAAAATTTAAGAAAAATTTCTAGTAATATGCCAGGCTATTATAAATGGTGGGCTTCAAAGGAATCACTGGCATTATTATTAAATTCTAAATATCTAAAAGATAAATATTTAAAAACGCTATTACCACATTTAACAACTAGCACTTATAAAGGAAAAAAATATTATTATATATATGTTGGTATTGCGGTTAAGGAATCAATTCAAAGTCGTTTAGATTGGCATGTAAATCAACATCATACGAAAAGTAGTGTCGAAAGTGGTTTTTTATCAACGTTTCGTCAATCAATATCTAGTCTTGTTGCTTTTAATCAATTTGATGAGAGTGCTACTAATGAATTTATAGATACCCTTCTTATTAAATATTATCCTATTAATTTACCAATTAAAAGTAATGAGGCTAAAGAAAAAATAGAAAAATTAGAGAAAACGGAAATTTCTAATCATGTTTTACCTATAAATATAAAAGATAACAAAGATGCAATGGTAAAAGATTTTCTAAAGGAATTAAAAGTACTTAGAAAATCATCTAAACAAAATAATAATGCTTAATAAAGATAAGGAGTAACTATTATGAAGGCATGTTTAGTATTATTTTCTGGTGGGAAAGATTCATTACTAAGTACTATATTGTTAATTGAACAAGGCTATAAGGTTAAACTAGTGCATTATGATAATATGTGTTCGATAGGATGTAGTAATGTAAAAAAGGTTATATAAGATTAGTAAAAAAATATGGTTGTGATAAAGTTGAATATATCGGTGTAAAAAACATTAGTGGGTTTTTTAGAAAATTCATTAATATAATGTATAATATGCATATTAGCGAAATCAAAGAAAAATATGGGAACATTTCTATATCAGAATTAAATTGTTTAGCTTGTAGATTATCTATGTATATAGCGTCTATTATTATTTGTCAAAAGCTGAACATAAAATATGTTGCAGATGGTGCTAGAAATAGTCAATTATTTGCGATAGAACAAGCTGAAATGCTTACTTTATTTAAAGAATTATTTAATAAATATAATATAGAATTGTTATTTCCAGTTAAAGATGTAACTGATGATTTTGATGAAAAAAATCAACTTATTTTAAGAGGGATTATTCCTAAAATGAATGAATCGCAATGCTTATTAGGTATGCCTTTACAAAGTTCAACTGTCGATAAAGAATCGCTTAAAACTTGCATTAATATTTATGAAATGACATTTAAAAAAATAGCAGAAGAAATGATAGAGAATTTTTCTAATATTGAAATAGGAGAAAAATTTATATGATTGATAATAGAAGTAAAAAGTTTATTTTTGTACCTTTTTGTTTAATGGCACAAGCCTATCAAGCCCAAGGAATTGTTAAATATGATTGGAAGGGAACAATTAAACCAATCATGCAACTACTGATAGATAACGATATCAATATTATTCAAATGCCATGTGCCGAAAGTTTATATAATGATAATTTGATAAGAGATCCGAAGGGACTATCAAAATACGATACATTAGAATTTAATCGTCATTGCGAGTCTTTATCATTACTTGTTTTTAAACAAATAAAAAAAATAATTGATTCTGGATATGAAGTACTAGCGATATTAGGTATAGAGCATTCGCCATCTTGTTGTATTAATTATATATATACAAATAAAGGAATGGAAAAAAGAAAAGGTTTATTTATGGATAAATTATTTGCTAAATTACAAAAAGAAAATCTAAATATTCCGATGATTGGTGTTAATAGAAAATATATAAAAAAGTCATTGGATGAGTTAAATAAAATTTTGCTTAAATAAAATAGTTTTTTATATGTTTTGTTAATGTTTATAAAAAGAGTGAGCATATAATTTAGAAATGGAGAAAATTGATGAAAATAAGAAAATTAGAACAAAAGGATATAGATCAGGCTTATAAATTATTAAATGAATTATATGAAAATGGAATAGTGTATGAGATATTCATAAGCAAATACAATAAAAGCTTAGCAGATAATAATTTTTATGGTATTGTTGCTGAAGAAAATGGAATTATTCTAGGTATTCTTATTTCTCGTTTAGTTGATAAATTAGTCAAACCAAAAGATATTCTGTTTATTGATGATTTAATTATAGATAAAGAATATAGAGGTAAAGGAATAGGCAAATTATTATTACAAAATGCAATAAATTATGGGAAAGAATTAGACTGCCAAACCATAGAATTAAAAGCTTATATTTGTAATGAAACAGCTCATAAACTTTATGAAAAAATGGGTTTCGAAAAGCAGCATTTTGCTTTTAAGAAAAAATTATAGTAAAAAGATTAGAAAGTTTTGGTGACTAAACATGCAAGGGATAGTATATCATGGAAGTTCTAATGGCGATATAGAAGTATTGGAAGCACATAAAAGTACCCACCAAAAAAGTTGTATATATGCTACTGATAATAAAGTAGTCGCACTTCTTTTTGCTTGTAAAGGAACTGGTGATTTAGATACTCGTATATCTAATGTAAATGGCAAACCAGAATTAATAGAAAGAAGACCTAATGTATTAAATACTTTATATAATAAAAGTAGCTTTTTATATGAATTAGATGGAAGTACTTTTAATCATTATGATTATTTATGGTCATTAGAGGTTATATCATTTGAGAATGTAATTAAACCACTAAATAAAATATATTATCCTAATATTTTAGATGCGATTATAGAAGAAGAAAAAAAAAGGTAATTTAATTTTATATAGATATCCTAATAGACCATTAGATGTACCTCTTGATAATTCGGATTTAATTGAAGAATATATTAAATTTGAAGAAGAAGGGTTAACAGGAGCTATATCAATGTTATTAAATATATATCCAGAATTTAGAGATATTTTGAAAGAGAAAGAATATAGTCCTAAAGAAAAATGATAAATTTTGATGTTAATAAAAAAATTTAACGTAATTATTAAGGTAATTACGTTTTTTATGTGGTATAATATATTTATATAAATAAGTAGCTGAGGTAAATGGTTAAAGCAGCATTATCTAAAATTAATTTTTTGCAAGAACTTATAGAGTAAAACTATTAAAAGATATTTATAGAGAGGATAAAGCTATATGAATAAAATCGTAGTAACGTATAAGAATGCCGATTTAGATTGTGTTGCGAGTGCATATGCTTATGCTGAATATTTAAATAAGGTAGGCTTTTTAGCGTCTTACTATATTAGTGGTATGGTTCAGGATGAAGTAAATATTGTGTGTAAATTATTTAATATTTCTTTAATTAACAAAGTAAGTAAAATTCAAGATGAGGATATAATTGTTGTTGATACAAATACTTTATCATCAATTGATTATGTTAAACCACAGAATATTATTGAATTTATTGATCATCATCCAAATTCTGGAGATATTAAGTATTGTGAAAATGCGACTTTAAAATTATATGATGTAGGCGCTGTTTGTACAATAATTGCTGAAATGTTTAAAGAGAATAACATTCCGATATCTAGAGAATCGGCGATTTTGTTATATTATGGGATAATTTCAAACACAATTAATTTAAAAGCAAAAATTACAACGGAAAAGGATATTTCAATGTTAACATGGTTAAAGAAAAATTGTGAGGATATTGATGAATCATTAATTGCCAAAATTTTTGAAGAGAAAAGTGAAATTAATATTGAATATTTGCGTGTATTTATGGAAGTAGAAGAAAAATTTATAATTAATAATGATGAAATGATAATTGGTCAATTAGAAATAACAAATGCTATAGAGTTTTTAAATAAGTATAGGAATAACATTGATACAATTATTTCAAATGTCTATAATGAATATAAAGTAAAATATGTTTTTTTAAATATTATCGATATATTAAATGGCTATCATTTGATATATACACCTGATCAAAAATGTCTTCCATTTTTAGAGAATAACTTAGGTGTTATATTTAATGATGGTATTTATAAAGAAGATGCAATTGTATTAAGGAAAGAAATAAAAAAGCATTTAAAAGATTTAATGGCAAATAAAGAGTAAATAAGCAATTTGTTAAATTTTTAGTTAATTAACATACTTATTGCTATAGAAATATCTTTTTCATTTTGAAATATTAATTTAATCTATATTATATAAATAAAAGAACTGTATATAATATAGATGGGTGAATATCATGAGTAAATATGAGTGGGATTTTAGTGAATATTATGGGAATATTTCAAAATGTTATGTAGAATTAAAAACTATAGATGAAAGATTAAAAGAATATGATTCTTATAAAGAACATTTTTTGGACTCAGCCCAAAATTTATATGATTTGATTCAATTGGATTTTGAAATCACTCAACAATTGGATAATTTAAAATTTTATATTGAACGAAAATATGATGTAGATATAACTAATAGTGAAGTTAAAAAAATAAAAAATGAAATTGCTGCTTTAGAAAATAAAAAAATGATGAAAACAGAATTTTTTCATCATGAATTATCTACGCTAAGTTTAAATGATTTGTCAAATTATATAAAAGAGAATCCTAAATTAAAAAAACTACGTTTATATTTCGAAAGAATTATAAAAAATAATTGTCATATGATTGATTTAAAGGATAAGGAATTAGAAAAGGAATTAACATACTTTTTGAATTTATTTGTTGTAAATGCTAATTTATTAAGAAATAAGCAGATTGATTTTGGTAGTATTGTGTTTGAGGGTGAAAATATTGAGGTGTCAAATCATAACTATAAAAAATATATGAGTAATTCTTGCCGGGAATTAAGAAAGGAGTACTTTGAAAGATTTTATAAAAAGTATGCAGAATTTAGCGAGTTATTTGGTATTAATTTAAAGGAAAATATTCGGATTAATACTAAATTAGCTATACTAAAAAAATATAATAATCCTATAGAGTATTTTTTGTCTCAAGAAGAGATAGATTATCGTATATATGATAATTTAATTATATCTACTAATGAAAATTTAGGCATTTTGCATAAATATTATAAGTTGCGAAAAGAAATTTTAAATTATGATGAACTGCATATCTATGATTTGTATATCCCATTAGTGTCTGAATATAATAAAATATACCCTTTTGAAGAAGCTAAAAAAATGGTTATATCTTCTCTAAATATCTTAGGAGAAAACTATATTAAAATAATAGAGGAAGCTTTTGATAAAAATTGGATTGATTGTTTTCCTAAAAAAGGCAAAGTATCAGGTGCTTATGGTGGTGGTGTTTATGGGCAGCACCCATATGTTTTAATAAATTATAGTGAAAGTATTTGGGATGTAAAAACATTAATTCATGAACTAGGTCATGCAGCTAATACATATTTATCCTTTCATAATCAAGACTATCCATATGTTTATTATTCAACATTTGTAGAAGAGATCCCTTCTATCGTAAATGAATTTATTTTATATAACTATCTAAAAAATAACAGTAAATCGGCAAAAGAAAAGCTTTTTTATTCCAGTATGGAAATAGAAATTTTTGTAGAAAAGTATTTTCGGGCAACTATGCAAGCTGAGTATGAAAAGCAAATATATGATTTAGTTTTAAATAATCAATTCATTGATTATAATATATTAAATGAATTATATTATAGTTTACAAAAAAAATATTATGGAGAATATGTTTTTGTTGATAAAGAAATATCGACTGAATGGGAACGAATACTACAGTATTTTGAATATCCTTTATATACTTATCAATATGCTACATCTGTATGTTCTGCTTTTTATATTTCGCAAAAGTTAATTAATGGTGATTTATTATATAGAAATAAATATTTAAAATTTTTAACTTTAGGAAATAGTGTTTCACCAATAGAAGCCTTAAAATTGGTAGACTTTGATTTGAATGATAAGCAAATGTTCGTTCAAATTATTAATGAATTTGAAAAAATGTTAAATGAATTTGGCAAAAATATTAAAAGTGCTTTTTAATATTTTTTTGTATAATGAAGTAGTTTCATAGTAAAATTTTAAGATAATGCTCTTTAAATATCTAAAAAGGAAATATAATATGTTATAATATATAGTAGAATGTTTTAAACTAAAAAATGAATTTTTTGAAATATTATTAAAATGTTTTTGTTAATAAATTGTATATTTTAAAGTAATCGCAGGTGATAAAAATGAAAGAAAAAATACAATTAATAATTGATAAGTATTTAACATTATTTCCAAATGAACAAGATAGATTAAAATTATTAATAAATTATCTTAACGAATCGACTAATAATGAACTTATTGATTGGAATAACAAGAATGGTCATTTGACAGCTGGAGCCTTTGTATATTGTAAATGTGAAGATAAATTTTTAGTTTTATATCATAAAGATTTAAAAATGTATTTATACCCAGGGGATCACATGGATAAACAGGACATTAATCCGTTAGAAACCGCCAAAAGGGAATTAAAAGAAGAAACAGGATTAGATAATTTAGGGTTAATGCAATTATGTAGTAGTGGGATACCATTTGATATTGATACACACTTAATACCATTTAATGATAGAGTTAGTATGCCAGAACATTATCATTTCGATTTTCGATATTTATTTTTATTAGAAAACTTGAGTGATATTCTTATTGATAAAGATCAGTTTAAAGATTATAAATGGATATCTTCTAGGGAATTAGAAAAAGATAAAAGCTATGGTAGTATAGTAAATAAATTGAAAAATTTTGAAAAATATTAATTATTGAGTAAAACAAAGATAAATTTTGTAAGTAAAGAAGGGAAAAATAAAAATGAATATATTTAGTGAAAGAACTTTGCTAGCTATGAAATTAGCAAAGGAAGCTGGTTCTGAGATAAAAAGAATATTAAGAGAAGAAAATATAAAAACGCAAGAGAAGGGATTAAATGATGTTGTAACAGTAGCTGATACTGAAAGTGAAGCTTTAATAATAAAAAGGATTAGAGAATTATTTCCAAACGATACAATAATTGCTGAAGAAAGTGGGCAATATCAAAAGGGTGAAAGCGAGTATTCTTGGGCTATAGATCCTTTGGATGGTACAATGAATTATTCAAGAGGAATACCTTATTATTGTGTCAGTATAGGATATATGAAAAATGATATTCCTGAAGGTGGAGCAATATATATACCAGAAATGGATGAATTATTTTATTGTGAAAGAGGAAAAGGTGCATATTGTAATGGTAAAAAACTTTGTGTTTCCAATATTAATAGCATAGGCAATGCTTTAGGAACAATTGGATTTAACAATAGATATGTAGAAAAACGCGATTTTTTTAATAAAATACATAATGATTGTATGTATCAGATGCAAAATATAGAGAAATTATTTTCAACTGTAATATCTTTGTGTTATGTCGCCTCTGGAAGAACGGAAGCACATTTTGAATTATATTGTTTTTTATGGGATATATGTGTTGGTTCACTATTAGTTGAAGAAGCAGGAGGAAAGTGTTGTACTATTTCATATAAAACAATTAATTATTCACAAATTGATAAGCAAATAATAATAGCTACAAATAAAAAAATACATGACTCTTTTTTAAATATAATAATGGCTAATGAAAATATTTAGTAGAAGGAAGCTGAAAATATGGGTGAATAAAAATGATTAATGAATTTACTGTTTTAAATGAAAATAATGAAAAACTATTTGTAGAGACATATACGCCAAGTACAATTAAGTCTACAATTATATTTTGCCATGGAATTACAGGTTGTAGAAAAGGGCGAACAATGGATGATGATTATTTTCAAAAACTAGCTATTAAATTAATGGAAGAAAATTATAAAGTTATTTTATTTGACTTTTCTGGTCATGGAAATAGTGATGGTAATGATTATGAAGTGACTCTTTCAAAAAGTACAATGGAATTAGCTAGTGTTATTGAACAAGAAATTGAAGATAAAGACAATATTAATTTTTTAGCATTTTCTTATGGGGCAACTGTATTAAGCAACTACTTATCCAAAAACAATATTATTCCCAAAAAAATAGTTTTGTATAGTCCTTGCTTATATCCTTTAGAAAGTTGTTTTCTAAATAATAATTTTCTTTTTGGAAAAGACATTGTAAAAGCTTATAATGATGGTTCATTAAAAGATAATGGATTTGCTATAGTTGGAGCTAAAAATTTCCAATTTAGTGCCAAAATGATTGCTGAATGTCAAGATTTTACACCTAATTATTTAGTAAAATTTAGTGATAGAATTCTTTGTTTATCAGGTACATATGATATTATTCTTGATACTAAATATAATGCTGATTTTTGCCAAAAAAATAATATAGAAAATATTTATTTAAGTGCTTCACATTCATTATTTGAAGAAATAGAAAAGGCATTTGATTATACAATAGATTTTTTTAATAAAAAGTAAAAATTAAATTTATATGTTTCTATAGGTAATTAAAAATTATAATAATTAAATACACTTATAACAATGAAATAAAGAGAGGATTATATGACAACACTATATTTGATTAGACATTCATTGAAAAATAGAAATTATGGATACTGTGAAAATAATGATTCTTTTCAAATTAGAAATGAAAAGATAGTTTTAAGCTGTGAAGGTTAAAGATTAGCATTGGAACTATCAAAACATAAGGAATTACAAAATATTGATGAATTGTGGTCTAGTAATTATGTAAGGGCTATTGAAATCGCTAAATATATAGCAACCAATAACAATATAAAATTAAATATATCATCATCATTTGACGAAAGATATTATGGTATATGGAATAATAATATAGATAAATATGTAGAAAATAAAACAATATTTGATTGTGATTGATAAAGAAAATTAAATAATATGAAAAATAGGGGAAAAATAAAGGAGGAAATAAATAGGTAATTACACCAACCAAACCCTATTAGAAAAAAGGAGAGAATGATGAAGAAAATTGGTGTTGAATATGCTGATAGTACTTTTGAAAATATAAAGCATATTGATGAATATGGAAATGAATATTGATTTGCACGAGATTTGCAGAAAGTTTTGGAATACAAAGAATGGAGAAATTTTAACGTTGTAATAGATAAAGCAAAAATATCTTGTGAAAACAGTAAATTTAATGTTTATGATCATTTTGTTGAATCCAACAAAATGATAAAATTAGGAAAAAATGCAAAAAGAGAAATCATTGAATATAAACTTTCTCGATATGCATGCTATCTAATAGTTCAAAATGCGGATCCAAATAAAGAAGTTGTTGCCTTAGGACAAACTTATTTTGCTATTCAAACAAGAAAACAAGAAATAACTGAACAAGAATATGATTCTCTATCGGATGATGAAAAAAGGTTTTATCAAAGAAAATTAACAAGGCAAGGTAATTATAATCTTCAAAAAGTTGCATTGAATGCAGGAGTTAAAAATATGGCTGAATTTCATAATGCAGGATATAAAGGGTTATATAATGGCGAAACAGCTGATGATATTTTTAAAAGAAAAAAATTGCGTTATAGAGAAGATATTTTAGATAATATGAATGAGGATGAGTTAGTAGCTAATTTGTTTAGAATAAATCAAACTAAGCAAAGACTTTTAAAAGATAATGTACCAGATGAAAAAGAAGCAAAAGATGTTCATTATGAAGTAGGTAAAAAGGTAAGAAAGGCAATCGCAGATATTGGTGGAATGATGCCCGAAGAAATGCCAACCCCAAATAAAAGTTTGAAAGAACTTGAAAGGGAAAAGAAACCGTTAGAAAATAATGAAAAAAAGAAACTTGAAGAAATAAAATAATGGCTAAAAAAGAAATAAGGGAGAAAAAAGAATGATAATTTGGATTAATGGAAGTTTTGGCGTAGGCAAAACAACAATTGCCGAAACCCTAAAAATGAAAATAGCAAGCGCAATTATGTATGATCCTGAGAAAATTGGCGAATTTTTATTTAATATAATGCCAGAAAAAAAAGATGATTTTCAAGATTATGAATTATGGAGAATTTTGAATTTCGAAATTTTAAAAAACTTAAGTAAAAGTTATCATACAATAATTGTTCCAATGACTATAACCAATAAAACCTATTATGATGAAATAATTGGTAACTTAAGAAATAATAATATAGTAGTTAAAGATTTTATATTAACCGCTACCAAAAATAAAATAATAGAAAGACTAGATAAAAGAGAAAATAGTACTGAATGGGCTTATGAACAAGTGGATAGGTGTATAGATGTTTTTGATAAAAATTTTGAAGGGTATAAAATAAATACCAATAATGATACTGTAGAAGATATTTCTTTAAAAATTTTAGACATATTAAAAAATTAAGATTTATAATAGGATAATATAAGTGGAAAATCGGAAAATACGATAGTTAAATATGATAATCAAACAAATGGACAACCATAGATGAATCTTTATAAATGAAGATTTGTTTAAAATAAACTTATACTTTTTAGAAAAAGGAGAGAATGATTAATATATGAAAAATATTATACTTACATCATGTGGTATTGTAAAAGAAGATTTTAAAAATAATTTTTACAAAATTATAGATAAAGATGAGCTTAAATATAAAAAGGTTTTATATATTACAACAGCAGTTGATGGTGAAGACGATGGAGATAAATCATGGATGATTAGAGAATATAAAACAATTTTAAATTTAGGAATTGATGAAAGCAATATTACTGAATATAAAATTGGTAGTAGCGATATAGATATTAATAATTTTGATATTATTTATATGATGGGTGGAAATACTTTTTATTTGCTTTATATGATTAGAAAATATAATTTTGATAATAGTATTAGAGACTTTATTAATAAAGGAAAAATATATATTGGATCTAGTGCTGGAAGTGAAATACTAGGAAGTTCAATTGAACCAGCCTTACCATATGATGAGAATAAAGTAAACATGAGTGATTTTTCTGGACTTAAAATAGTAAATGGATTAATAATACCACATTCAAATAAAAAGGAAGAATTTATAAATAATCTAAAAAATAATTCAAGTGAAGAATTATATCTACTGTATGATGGCGATGGTATAATTATATAAGGAAGCCAAATAAATTAACAAATATTAGTTTGATTATTGATATATATAGCCATACTATAAGTCTTATAAATAGTCTACTTAAAATAGGTTTTTATTCATTTATATTAAATTACAAAAAAGGAGTTAAATTATGGAAAAAATATTTTTAGAAATTCCCACAATAAATAGAAAACAAGAAGCATTAGATTATTTAGTAGAAAATGTTAAATATAAATCTGATTTAAATGGGACTGGTAGCATGGATGAATGTTTAAATGGAATGGCTTATGAAGAATGGTTGTTAGAACTTGAAAAAAGAGAAGATATAAAATATTTAAATCGAATAAATAGAATTCCTTCAAAAACATTTTTTGTAGTAAGAGAAAATGATAATAGAATAGTTGGAATGATAAATGTCAGATATAATATTTCAGATGATAAACTTAAAACTTGGGCCTCTCATATTGGTTATGGTATTAGACCCACTGAAAGACGAAAAGGATATGCCAAAACAGCACTTTATTTAGGTTTGTTAGAAGAACAAAAATTAGGTGAAGAAAGAATATTATTGGAGTGTACTGTTGATAATATTGGATCAAATAAAACAATTTTATCTTTAGGCGGAGTTTTAGAAAAAACAGAACTTGATGAATATGATAATTTAATGACAAATTATTATTGGATAAATGTTAATGATTCGATTAAGAAATATTATGATAGTTATAAAAATTATATAAAAAGTGTTTTTTAAAATACGTAAGAAAAAGGATATATATGGAGCAAAATACTACAAAAACTAGTATCAATCCAATGATACAAATTTTACAAAGTTTTCAAAGTTTTAAATGAAAAAAATGTCAGAATATATTGACGAACAAATGTACTTATAATATAATTGTATCATCGATGAAAGATTGTGATAAAAATGGATAAGATAAAAAACATTAAAAGCATTAAACAATTAATTGATAAAGTAATGTTGCCAAATTATAATTATAAGACAAGTTTTAATAGCCCTGATTTTTTAATTGATATTAACTCTCAGTTTATCATTCATGCAAAACCTAAATGTTTAAATGATAGAGTTGTGTATGAGTTTGTTTTAGATACACAATTTTTATCTAACAAAGAGATATCATATTCTGAACTTAAAATGATAAATAATATAATTAATATATTAGAAGATAATAGGAAATTTGTTTTGTCTAAATTCAAGAAATATACAATAGATGAATATAAAGAAGAAATGAAAATTCGAGAAGAAAGAAGCAGATTAATGATGGAAAGCCTTAAGAAGATAATAATTGGCAATATGAAATAGTACAAATAAAGATTTTACTAGATATAAAATGTTTAATTATAATTTATAACATAATATAAAGTTTATATATAAAATATAGAAAAGAGGTAATTATGAATAAAAAAGATAATGATATAATGATATATGAGGATAAAGATGGAATTACAAAAGTAAGCGTAAAATTTATCGATGAAGACCTTTGGTTAACTCAAAATCATATAGCAAGTATTTATAAAACAACACAGCAAAATATAAGTTTACATATTAAAAATATTTATGAAGATGGGGAATTACAAGACATTTCAACTCACAAGAATTTCTTGTTAGTTCAAAAAGAAGGTAATCGAGAAGTAAAAAGAAATATTGATCATTATAACCTTGATATGATAATTGCCTTAGGATATCGAGTTCAGTCAGAAGTCGCAGTTAGGTTTAGAATTTGGGCAACTGCGAGACTACATGAATATATACAAAAGGGTTTTGCAATGGATGATGAAAGATTAAAACAAGGTGGGAATAGATATTTTAAAGAACTTTTACAGAGAATTAGAGATATTCGTTCTAGTGAGAGAAATTTCTATCAACAAGTAACAGATATTTATGCTACAAGTATAGATTATAATCCTAGAAGTGACTTAACTAAGAAATTTTTTGCAACGGTTCAGAATAAATTACATTATGCTGTTCATGAACATACCGCAGCTGAACTTATATATAAGAGAGTGGATAATGAAAAACCATATGTTGGAATGACTAACTTTAAAGGTGATTACGTAACAATAGATGATGTAAAAATTGCTAAAAATTATTTATCAGAAATTGAACTTCAAAGACTTAATTTATTAGTATCTCAATTTTTAGATTATGCTGAACTTCAAGCATTAGAACAAAGAACAATGAAAATGACTGACTGGGTTAGTGAGTTGGATAATCAAATATTAATGAATAGAAAGAAAATATTGGAAGGCAATGGAAAATATAATAACAAATATGAGAAGTGGAAGAAATTATATAAATGTTTCTTCTAGTGATTTAGTAATTGCCTGTGGAATTGATGTAGGAACTATATCAGAAATATCATTAACATTAGTAAAAACTAATAATAAAAAAGTTATTTTAGTTGGAACAATAGAAGAAGCAAATTGCTTATTTACAAAATTAAAATCGGATAATATTTTTATTGCTAAAGATTATAATGAGTGTATTGATATATTTAATAGAATTGAATTTTAATAAAACTACAATTTATATAAAGAATAATAAAATAAGGGAGTGATATAAATGGAAAATATTCGGCAAAATTCGACAAATATAAACTGGTATCCAGGCCACATGGCCAAAACAAAAAGATTAATACTTGAAAATATTAATCTAATTGATGTTGTATATGAAGTGATTGATGCCAGAATACCAAATTCTTCAGTAGTACAAGAAATAGATAATTTATTAAAAAATAAACCACGTATTTTGCTTATGACAAAAAGTGATTTATGTGATAAAAAAGAAACAAATAAATGGATTGAAAAATATCAAAGTGAAGGTAAAAAAGTATTACTTTTAGATTTAGAGCATAATTTTGATTCTAAAAGTATTGTTAATTTAACTGAAGAAGTAATGGAAGACGTTAATGCAAAAAGAATTAGTAAGGGACTTAGCAAAAGAAGAACACGCGCATTAATTGTTGGGATACCGAATGTAGGTAAATCGACTCTTATTAATCGTTTAGTTGGTAAAAAAGCTGTTAATGTTGGTAATGCACCTGGTATAACAAAAGAATTAAATTGGATTAGAATAAATGAAAGATTAGAACTTTTAGATACTCCTGGCATTTTATGGCCTAAATTAGATCAAAATAGAATTGCGTATAATTTAGCAAGTTTAACTGCTATTAAAGAAGAAATTTTACCACTTTTTGATGTTGTAAGTTATATATTAGAAACTTTAAATAATTATTATCCAGAAATTTTAAAAGAACGCTATGGAATAGAGGGCATAACTGATGATATTGTTGATACCCTTGATATTATTGGAAAGAAAAGAGGCTGCTTAATTAAAGGTGGCGAAATTGATTATGAGAAAGTGTATAATGTTATTTTAAATGATATTAAAAATGGTTATATAAAAGGGATAACATTTGATAGATATGATGCATACCAAGGATAAGAATGTTTTAACTTTAGCTTATATAGGTGATGCTATCTACGAAGTATATGTCAGAAAGTTTTTTATCGATAACGGTTTAACAAAAGTAGATAGTCTCCAAAAGAAAGCTGTAGAGTATGTAAGTGCCAAAGCCCAAGCAAAATTTCTAACTACTTTAATGGATAATAAATTTTTTAATGATATTGAACTAGAAGTAATCTTTAGAGCGAGAAATCATAAATCTCGAATGCCCAAAAATACTGATATAATAACTTATAAATATGCAACTAGTTTAGAAGCAGTAGTTGGCTATTTATATTTAGATAATCAAAGTGCTAGACTTGATGAATTAATGGAGAAAATATTGAATGATTAAAAAAATTAGTATTGCTTTATTGATTATATTAATTAGTATTTTATTATTAAAAATATTTATAAAGCCAAAAACTTATTTAGCTAGTGATTTTGGGATTGAAACCATAATATCAAAAAATGATTATGATAATGATGGTGTTGATGATTATACTGATATTATGCTAGGGGCTAGGATGGATGCTATAAATAAACCTAAGTATAAAAGTGTTTATTATGCTGGAGGGTATCCACCTGATGATGAAGGGGTATGTTCTGATGTTATTTGGCGTGCATTCAAAAATGCTGGTTATAATTTAAAAGATATGATCGATTTAGATATAAAAAATAACACTAATGATTATCCAGGTTTAGATAAAGTACCAGACCCCAATATTGATTTTAGAAGAGTTCGAAATTTAAAAGTATTTTTTGATAAATATGCAACAAGTTTAACTTTAGATCCTTATAATATTGCAGCTTGGCAACCAGGGGATATTGTCATATTTGGCACGTCTTATAATCATATTGGAATTATTTCTGATAAGCGAAATAAAAAAGGAATACCATATTTAATCCATAATGCTAGTCAGTATAATCGCGAAGAAGATGCTTTAGAAGCTTGGTATAAAAAAAGTGGGATAACAGGACATTACAGATATGAAGGAGAATAAGTATGTATGTATTTGGAAAAAATGTTGCCTTGGAAATTTTAAAAAAAGGTGATAAAATAAAAAAAGCTTATATTTATAAAGATTTTAATGACAGAAATATCATTTCTGCTTTACAGAAATCGAAAATCTGTATAAATTATTGTACAAAAATGGAATTAGATAAACTTGCAAATGGAAATCATCAGGGTATAATTTTAAGTGTGCCTGATTATGAATATGCTGATATTTCCAAAATGATTAATAATGAAGATGCATTAATTGTTATTTTGGATCATTTAGAAGATCCCCATAACTTAGGAGCAATAATAAGAACTTGTGAAGCAGCTGGTGTTAATGGAATCGTTATACCAAAGGACCGCTCTGTTAGTGTTAATTCAACCGTTATGAAGGTAAGTGCAGGAGCATTAGAAAATATAAAAATTGCTTGTGTAACCAACTTAAATAATACAATAAAATATTTAAAAGATAATGGATTTTGGATTGTTGGAACGGATATGCTGGGGACACCTTATGATAAAATCGATTATCGTGGTAAAATAGCCATTGTTATAGGTAATGAGGGTAGTGGCATGAGTAAATTAATAACTGATTCATGTGACTTTATTGCTAGTATTCCCATGCGAGGAGAAATTAACAGTTTAAATGCATCAGTAGCAACAGGCATTATTGTATATGAGGCAATAAAATGTAGAAAGTAGGTTTTTTTATGGATTATCGTGATTATAATGATTCAGAATTATTATCATATATAGCTGAAAATAATGAAGAAGCAAATGAGATTATTTTTAAAAAATATGAACCATTAATTGTAACGATATCTAAGCGTATGTATCGGTATTGTAAAAATGCTGGAGTAGAAATGACTGATTTAATTCAGGAAGGACGACTAGGACTTAATGTTGCTATAAATGGTTACCAAATTAGTAAAGATGCAACTTTTTATACATATGCTAGGACTTGTATTGAAAGAGGAATCATTAATTATGTGGTTAGAGCTAAAAGACAAAAAAATAGGGTTTTAAATGAATCACTGTCATTAGAACTTCCAGATGATGAGCAATATAAATTTGAAAAAATATTCGCTGATAATAGTCAAAATCCTGAAATACAAGTTTTAGAATATGAGCGTGAGCAGGAATTAATTAATAATGTAAAAGGGAATTTAACAGATTTTGAACAACAGGTTTTTGAACTTAAATTGGCAAGTTTTTCTTATAAGGAAATTGCCGAAATTTTAGAAAAGGATTTAAAAGCTGTTGATAATGCCCTTCAAAGAATTAGAATTAAAGCTAGAGAACAAATAAATATATAATTTTTTTCAATTTATTTTCTTTTTGGCATATATTATATTAGGTGGTTATATGTCTAAAATTGATGAATTTAAAAGTTTTGTTAAGGATAATCCGCGTTTAATTAAATATGTAAAAAATAATGAAATGACTTGGCAAAAGTTTTATGAAATTTATGATTTATATGGTAATAGTAGTGATGCATGGAAAGATTTTCTAGATGTTGGAGTAGCTACAACCGTTGCTGAAACTACTGCTAGTACTAGTGCAGCCACATCCGATTTTATGTCATGGATAAAGGGAATTGATTTAGATAGTATTCGTGAAGGTGTCAATAGTTTACAAAGGGTAATAGGTGTTATGCAAGATTTTAATAGTTCTAAGAAAACTAGTTCAGAAGAATATAAGCCTCGTCCATTATATAAGCATTTTGAGGATTAATGACATTAGATATTCAATTTAAAATAAAAAATAATCCCTATTATCAACGATATATTAGAGAAAATTCTATTTGGTATAAAGTGTTAACACGTAATCCTGAGCTATTTAAGGAATTTGAAGAAAAAGTGAAAGAAGAATATAAATTAAGACCAACTGATCGATTAGAAAGAATGTTTACTACTATTGAAATGATACAATCAGTTATTGGTTCGCTAAAGTAGGTGTAATATGAGAGTTATAAGTGGCAAATATAAAGGAATGGATTTAGATGGATTTGATATAGAAGGGACTAGACCAACGATGGACCGCGTTAAAGAGTCAATGTTTGCGATGGTTCAGAACAATTTGAAAAATAGTGTTTGTCTTGATTTATTTGCTGGTAGTGGTTCTCTTGGCGTTGAGGCTTTAAGTAATGGGGCTAAGTATTGTTATTTTGTCGATAATAGTGCCGATATTTATAAAATCTTAAAAAGAAATTTATCTAAAATCAATAATGATAATTATGAAATTATTTTCAAACACTATAAACAGACTTTGGAAGAATTTAAAAACCAAAATATAAAATTTGATATAATTATTTTAGATCCACCATATAAATTAAATTTAATTAATGATATAATTGTATATATTTATGAAAATAATTTATTGAATAAAAATGGTATTATTATGTGTGAATATGAAGATGAAGGATTAGAAACCAATTTATTCACATTGTTTAAGCATAAAAAATATGGGTCTAAAAATGTAAGTATTTATATAAATAGATAGAGTGATGTAGAATCACTTTTTTGTGCTAAAAATGATTGCATTTTTAACTATTTTATATTATAATATCAAATCACTAAAAAGAGGGATGTTATAATGAATGGTTTTATTAGAATTAGATTTGATGAAAAGAAAGAATCTTATAAACTTGAATCGGCGCAAGGTTATTATGATTGTGATTATATTTTTATGATTGAATTGACTAGTCCGAAGTTATATAAAGATATTGTTGCTGATAAGAAAAAAATCAATAAATATTTATTGAAAGATTATAATAAAAATTTAGTGCAATTTGAAGATGAGTTTGCAGAAGAAATTGAAATAAATAAAAAATATTTTGATAATCAATTTGATTTGTTTTCAGATAGTAATTATATAGAAATAGATGCTTCATTTGCGGAAGTAAGTGATTATCTTAAATTGAATCCAGAATTAAAAATGAAAAAAATTTTATTTGCTAATCCTTTGGATTTAGAATATACAACTTTACTAGAAGTGAAAAGATATTTAGGTGGGGTTAACAATGTTTATTTTAAAGTTGATGGAAATAATGAAGCAATTACAATCGAAGATTATGAAAAGACGGTAAATAAAATACAGGATATTTTAATGAATATTAAGCAGTATAACTATAGCCCATTTGAGAGAGTTTTACATGCTTATGATTTAGTAAGGGATAAACAATATAAAGAAGAAGATATTGTTGAAAAAGTAACTGTTTCACGTGATTTAACATCCGCTTTATTAGGTGATAAAATTGTTTGTGGTGGCTATGCTAATATTTTTAAAAGCATTTTAAATCATCTTGGCTTGTCAGCTATAGTACATAAATTAAATGGTAATGGTGAAACTAGCAATCATGCTATTGTTTTAGCTTATATTAAAGATGATAAATATGATATCGATGGTGTATACGATTTTGATGTAACAGCTGATAGTAAAAAGAATGATAATAATTTCTTTAATAAATATGCTGGTTTTGCTAAAACAAGAGCGCAAATGATGAATATATATCATGGAAAATTTAGCGATGATACTTTTTCACTCTTGTCAACTGATTTAGTAACTTGTTTTGAAAATTGTTATAATGAATACGGAATTGAGGGAATACTTGATCAGTTACTTAAACCAATTAACAAATTATCAAATCTAATTGAAGATAAACCACTTTTAGATATTGTTGATCTTATTTATGCGGATCAAAGTTACATCGATAAAATCATAGACTATTTGGGAAGATATGATATAATTTTAAATAACATGCTTGATGCTGATATATTTTTGGAAATGCTATATAATGTTAGAAAAAACGAATATTATGAAATCCCTAGTAAATATCCTTTTAGTATGAATGCTTTTCATGAAGCATTAGAAAAATCAAACTTTGCTTTTAAAGATGACGCTATAATAAATATGTTTCAGGAAATGTTCAATATATCAATAGTAAAATCTATGGAAGATTTAAATAATAAGATAGGTAGTTGTATGGACAAGTTTAATCTAGAAGAAAAAATTTTAGGTGTTACACTTGCTAAATCGCTAAAATTAGTATATGAAAAAGAGAAAAATGATTTATGAAATAAATAACTACAATAAAGTGATAGATTTTTGTCGCTTTTTTTGTTATAATATTTATGGTGAAAAAATATGACAAAAAAAAGAAAATTTAAGAAGGGTGTTATTCTAAAATTATTATTTTTATTAGCAGTTTTCATTTTAATATTATTAGCTATTGTTTTTATATTCAAAAAAGTAACAGCAATTAAATATAAAGAATATACCAAAACATTGAATTATATGGATACGGTTATTGATATTAAAATTTATAGTAATAATGAAAATGAGGCAAATACAATTATAAGTGAAATTGAAAAAATTTATAAACATTATCATGAATTAACTGATAGATATAATAAATATGATGACATAAATAATGTTTATATAATTAATAATACTAAAGAGATTGCCCAGTTAGATATTGATAAAGACCTATATGAAATTTTAAATTATAGCGTTAATTGGTATTATAAGAGTAATGAATTGTTTAATATTAATATTGGTAATTTAACTGATTTATGGAAAAAGTATCGTGATAATAAAACAGGAATCCCAACTAATGATGAATTATATAGATTATCCGGATTAGATATTAAACATATTGTTTTATACAATGATAATAAGATTTTAACGGGTAATGTTAATTTAGACTTAGGGGGAATTGCTAAGGGCTATGCAACCGAAGTTGCTCATCACTATTTAAAAAGTATTGGTTTTGAAAGATATTTAATTAATGCTGGGGGAACTGTTTTAGCAGGTATTAATTCGGAAGGCAATAAATATAAAGTCGGACTTCAAGATCCTGATAATGCTTCGGCAATTTTAAAAGATGGGGATAAAGAAATTAAATTAAATTTATCTAATGCGATTATTACAAGTAGTGGTGGTTATGAACGTTTTTATGAATTTAATGGTGTTAGATATCATCATATTCTAAACCCTAATACGAAAATGCCAGCTAACAATATGAAAAGTGTTTCGGTTATTACTGATGATGCTATGCTAGGCGATGTAATGTCCACAACTTTATTCTTGATGAGTGTTGAAGATGGGCAAAAGTTTATTGAAAACTTTGATAATGTCGAAGCAATTTGGTATACAAACGATAACAAAGTAATAAAATCATCTGGCGTACAAAAATATGAATAAAAGCGATATAAAACTTATTATAATAATTATATTAATAGCTATCATAGTTTTATCTATGATAGCTATTCTAAATGATAACTCAAATAAACAAGCATTAGTCTATTATGATAATAAACTTGTTTTAACAATTGATTTAAGCGAAACAGAAAAAAAGGAATATTTGGTTGATGGTTATAATGGTGTTGTAAAAATTATCGCTTTAGACGGTAAAATAAAAGTCGATGAAGAGGATAGCCCGTTACATTTATGTAGTAAGCAAGGTTTTATTGAACATTCTTATGAGACAATTGTTTGTTTACCAAATAAGGTAGTAATTAAAATTGTTTCATCTAAAGATAATGATTTAGATACTATATTGAGGTGAATTGATGGAAATAAAAAAAATAAGCCGTATATCTATGCTTTTGGCTTTATCCGTGGTTTTAAATATACTTGAAAGTTTTATTCCATTATTTAATGGAATAATTCCAGGCTTTAAATTAGGTTTAGCTAATATTGTTATTTTATTGGTTATTTATACATATAGTTTTAAGGATGCTTTACTTATATCCCTATTAAGAGTTTTTTTAGTAGGAATACTTAGAACAGGATTATTTAGTATGAGTTTTTTCTTTAGTTTAGGTGGGTCAATTATAAGTATAATTGTTATGTACTTAGCTAAAAAAATTACAAAATTATCAATTATAGGGGTAAGTATTATGGGCTCAGTTAGTCATACATTAGGGCAAATTATAGTAGCAATCATATTTTATAATATAAACATGATTTATTATACTGCATGGGCTTTGCTATTATCTTTACCAACTGGTATTTTAGTAGGATACTTAACCAAAGAAATAAAAAAAACATTAGATTTATCTATTAAATGGTGATTGTTAATATAGAATTATTGAAAAATTTATTTAATTATGATACAATTTAAAAGAAGATAGGAAGGGATCAAATGAAAAAATTAAAAAATTTACTTTTATGTTTTAGTTTAATTTCGATTTTATTTTTTACAGGATGTGAAGAAGTTCCTGAAAAAGGAATATATAAAGAAGGGACTTATTTTGGTTATGCCCAAAGTGAATCTTATGGTTCGATTTTAACAACTACAGCTGTTGTTTACGTTGATGATTTGGGTATGATAAAATCAGTTTTTATTGATTCAACATATATTAAAACGCCAGGTACATTATCAACAAAAAAACAACTTGGTGATGAATACGCAATGAAATCTTCTTCAGCTAGTATGGGTAATATTCCAGGTGGAGCTGAATGGTATGAACAAGTTGAAACTTTAGAAAATGAGATTGTTAAACAACAAGGTTTAAATTGGATTAAATGGACTGATGATACAAAAACAAAAACAGATTCTGTTGCTGGGGTTACAATTGAAATCGATGATATGTATACAGCTGTTAATATGGCATTAAATAACGCAAAATAATGAAAAACATAGAATTTTTGATATCTAAAATTTCTATGTTTTTTTTATTACCAAATTTTTAAGTACTGAATTTAATATAATAGAGATTTGGAGGTATTATTATGTTTGATAACTTTATTACTTCAACTTTATTTTTATTAGTTTTGTGTTTACTCTTTATTATTGACACAATATTAGGCGTTTTAATTGGTACTAAAGAGATTGGATTTAATTTAAAAAAATTTTTATATGGTCTTTTAAAAGGTGGAATAGCTGCTTTATGTGTTATAGGCTTTTGTTTTGTTATAGAGATAACACCTATTATACTAAAAAGAATAGATATAGAATTGCCAAGTGATATAATAACGCTTACAGAATTTATGGGTGTTACTTTTACTGCATATAAGAAATATGCTTTAGACTGTTTTGAAAAGATTAAAAAAATATTTGGAGAATGATAAGAAAATGATGCTTTAAGTATCATTTTTTGGTATAATAGTGTTGTATTTAAACAAAATAGTGTCATTTTATGTTAAAAAATAGATAATTCACGTAAAAGAAATTGACAATTAATAATGAAAATATTAATATAAACAATTATTTAAGGGGGAAATAGTAGTGATAAATAACTTGAAGATAAGTGATACAAAATCACATGATTTATATTTAAGAGGAATTGCATTAGGTAAGATATATGGTCCTATGACAGGAAAAGCTTCAATTGATAAAGAATGGTTAAAATATTATTCAGAAGAACAAATACTAGGTGAAATGCCTGAAAAAACAATTTTTGAATACATGAAAGCGGATAATGAAAATCATTTAAATGATATAGCACTTAAGTATTTTAATACTAAAATAACATATAAACAATTTTTTTGTAAAATAGAAGAATGTGAAAAAGCTTTTATTGCAAATGGAATAAAAGAAGGTGATATTGTAACTATTTGTATGCCAAATACACCAGAAGCTGTTATAGCTTTCTATGCTTTAAATAAACTTGGCGCTATAGCTAATATGATTCACCCATTATCTGGACAAAATGAAATTAAAAATTTCATAAATGAAGTTAATTCCAAAATTATTATTACTATAGATATAGCTTGTAATAAAATTTTAAATGTTGCTGATGATACAAAATTGGAAAAAATTGTAAATGTTACACCGGTTAATTCAATGGGGTTTATTGTAAAGAAAATTTATAAATATACTAAAAAGGCGGTCAAAATTCCTAATGATGAACGATTAATATCATGGGATGAATTTATTAAAATGGGTAGAAATTTAGAAAATATTAGTGATAATGAGATTAAATATGCTAAAGATAAATTGGCTATTTTATTGCATACTGGTGGAACAACTGGAAACCCAAAGGACGTAATGTTAACTAATGATAATTTTAATTCTATGGTTGAACAATTTTTTAAAGGTGAAAATAATTTTGAAAGAGGCGATAGTATTTTAGCTATTATGCCAGTCTTTCATGGATTTGGTTTATGTAGTTCTATTCATTTACCATTATCAGTCGGAGTCCATCCAATTTTAATACCAAAACTTAATGGTAAAAAATTGGATAAAGTATTTAAAAAGTATAAGCCAAATAATATAATAGGAGTTCCAACTCTATTTAAGGGAATGCTAACTAATAAAAAACTTAAAAATATGGATATGTCCTATTTAAAGTATGTTGTTTCAGGTGGCGATTTAGTTAAGGATTCATTAGAAGAAGATATTAATACTTTTTTAAGACAACATGGATCTAAAGCAAAACTAAGCAAAGGGTATGGTTTATCAGAGGCTGTAGCAGGTGTTACGTTTGCATCTAAAGATTATAATTTACCATCATCAATAGGAATACCTATGACAGATACTAATATTAAAATAGTAAAACCAGGTACAAATGATGAACTATTTAAAGGTGAAATTGGGGAAATGTGTATTAAGAGTCCAAGCGTTATGAAAGGTTATTATAACAATAATGAAGAAACAAATAAAACTATGCAAGACGGATGGCTACATACAGGTGATTTAGGTTATTGTAAAAATGGGATATTTTACTTTGCTCAAAGAAAAGGGAATATGATTATATCAAGTGGTGTAAATGTATATCCAAGTAATATTGAACAAGTTATAGAAATGCATGAAGCAGTTGCTTCTTGTGCTGTAATCGGAATATACCATTCATATAAAATGCAAGTTCCAAAGGCTTATATAGTTTTAAAAGAGGGGTATGAAGCTAGTGAAGAATTAAAAAACGAAATTGCTAGTTTATGTAGAAAAAATTTAAATATTTATTCAATTCCATATTCATACGAGTTTAGAGAAAAATTACCACAAACATTATTAGGTAAAATAAGTCATAAAGAGTTAGCAGAAGAGGAACAAAAAGTAAAAGTTTATAAAAGGTAAGGTGATAATTATGGCAAATATTGGTATAGATATTGATGGTGTTTTGAGAAATTTGGGACAATTTCAGTTAAAATATGGAAAAAAGTATTTTAAAAATTATGATGAAAAGAATATAGATGAAACAAAGATTGAAATTAAAGATATTTTTAAATGTACAGAAAGCGAGAGTAAAAAATTTTGGATAAAACATATTTTTAAGTATTGTTTAAATGAACCTATGGTAAATAATGCTGCCGATATTATTAATTTATTACAAAAAAATGGTAATAAAATCCATATTATTACTCAGCACGTTCATACTTTAAGACAAGATTTTATTGGTAAATTATTTAGAATTATGTTAAATAGATTTTTAAATAAAAATGGCGTAAAACCTGATTCTATCAATTATTGTGAAAATTTTGGAAATCCAAATGATAAATTAAGTGTATGCAAAAAGTTAGGTATTGATTATATGATAGAAGATGATTCTATTAATATAAAAGCTATTAGTAGTTATTGCAAAGTTATATGTATAAAGAATAAGTATAATGATAATTTAGCCATAAATGATAATATTCTAAAAGTTGATAGTTTTAGTGATGTTTATTATTGTATAAAAAATTTTGGAAAAATAAAAAATGGTGAAAAAATTAGGAACCTAACTCTCTTTACAGAGAAGTATGAAAAAAATTACAATTTATCAAGAAATATAGGTACTCCATTATTTAAATGTTTTTTTAAACCAACAATTTTACATTCTGAATTTATACCAGAAGAAGGTCCTATATTACTATGTGGTAATCATTTACATGTATGGGATCAATTTCCTGTAATATGTGCAACTGATAGAATAACTCACTGGATGTCAAAAAAGGAATATTTTGACAGCAAATTAGGCTCTTTTTTTAAACAAACTGGTGCTATTTGTGTTGATAGATATGGAAATCCAAATGATGCAACAGAAGAAGCATTAAATTATTTGGAAATTGGAAGCGCTATTGGAATTTTTCCAGAGGGAACAAGGAATGGACTAAAAAATGATAAAATAAAAGATTTATATAAATATGTTAATAGTTTCTTTATGGATTATGAAACATTCAAAAAAGAAATTAGAGATATTAATCCATTGGCATCACATATAATTTTTTTAGAAAAGTTATTTAATGAGAAAAGAATATCTAGAGATGATTTTTTATTATCATTATATAATTCAAGAGAAATGCTAAATGATATGCTCAATAATAATATTATTTCAACTGAAGAAATGAATGATGCTGAATTATTGCCGTTTAAATTTGGTGCAGTATCAATGGCAAAAAAAAGTAATGCACTTATAGTACCTTTTGGGGTTACTGGTGATTATAAAATTGGAAATAAAAATTTAACTGTAAATTTTGGTGAACCATTTAAAGTAGAAGATGACTTAGAGGCTTCAAATAAAATTTTAAGACAAAAAATATTAAAACTTGTTCAGGAAAATCGACAAAAAGATAAAAAATAACAATGATTTCTTTATTGTTATTTTTTTTTATGCTATACTTATATTAGAATGATGAGAGGATGATATATTAGTGAGCAGTGTTTTTTTTCAGTCGATAAGTTTAATATATATATTACTGTTAATTATAGTTTACTTTTCTAAAAAAAGATTGAATACAATAGAAAATAAATTATATATATCATTAGCAATTATTAATGCTATCGGGCTTATATTGGATATTGGAAGCATTTATACAATAATGAATTTAGATGCTATTCCTATCATAAATCAAGTTATAACTAAAGCATACTTAATATACTTGTTAACTTGGATTTCTATTATGACTTTATACATTTTTATTATTTCAGAAAAAAACAAAAATGCAGATTTAAAATTTAAAAGGAAGTATAAAAACTTAGCTATAATTTTCAGTTTATTTTATACATTTTGTTTAATATTAATCATTATTTTACCATTATATTATATCTGTGAAAATAATTTAGTATATTCATATGGCCCTAGCTCAACATTTTTATATATAATTAGTGGTATATACATGGTTATTTGGATTGTAATAATGATTCAAAATTATAAAAATTTAAAATCCAAAAAATATTTGCCGATGTTTGTTTATATGGTTATAGGAATAGTTGTTATAATGATTCAGGGATTACATCCAGAGCTACTATTGATGACTTCAATGGAAACTTTTATTACTTTTTTAATGTATTTTACAATCGAAAACCCTGATATGAAATTGATTGAGCAGCTTAATATTGCCAGAGATTCAGCAGAAAAGGCAAATCAAGCAAAATCAGAATTTTTATCAAATATGAGTCATGAAATAAGAACACCTTTAAACGCTATAGTAGGTTTCAGTCAAGCTTTAAAAGAAGAAAACTTACCAGATAGTGCTAAAGATGAAGTTGAAGATATAATATCAGCCTCTGAAAGTTTACTTGATATTGTTAATGGTATTCTTGATATTTCTAAAATCGAAGCTAATAAATTAGAAATTGTTAATACAGAATATAATTTTAATAAAATATTAAAAGAATTAGTTTCTCTAACAAAAGCTCGTTTAGGAGATAAACCTCTTGATTTTAGGACCAATTTTGATTCGAATATTCCACCTGTTTTGTATGGAGATCATGTTAGAGTAAAACAAATTATATTAAATATTTTAACTAATGCGGTTAAATATACTAAAGAAGGTTATATTGAATTTAATGTTAGCACCGTTGTTAAAGATGATGTTTGTAGACTCATCATTTCTGTTGAAGATAGTGGTATTGGTATCAAAAAAGATAATATTGACAAGCTATTTAGTAAATTTGAACGCTTTGATTTAGAAAAAAATATTACGATTGAAGGAACAGGTTTAGGAATGGCTATTACAAAAAAATTGATTGAACTTATGCATGGTAATATTGTTGTTCAAAGTGTTTATGGTGAAGGTTCAAAATTTACAGTCGCAATTGATCAAAGAATTATTCATAAAGACTTAGTTGAATTAGAAAAAGAAACAGAAAACATGAATATTGAAAATATTGATTTAAGTGGAAAAAGAGTGCTAGTTGTTGATGATAACAAAGTTAATCTAAAAGTGGCTAATCGATTATTACAAGGTTTTAACTTAACAGTTGAATTAGTTACTAGTGGTCAAGAATGTATCGATAAAATTCAAAGCGGTGAAACTTTTGATTTAATTTTAATGGATGATATGATGCCTAATATGACAGGGGTAGAAACTTTAAAAAGACTAAAAACAATGGATGGTTTTAAAATACCAACAATCGCGCTTACTGCTAATGCTATTTCAGGTATGCGTGAAAAATATCTTAAGGATGGCTTTGATGATTATTTATCTAAGCCAATTGATAAAAACGAATTAATTTTATTGATTCAAAGTATTTTAGGAAAGTAGGTGTTTGTAGTGAAAGACATAGAATATTTAAAACAAAATGGTATTGATGTAAATAGTGGGTTAGAACTATTAGGCGATATGGAAATGTATGATGAAACGCTGGAGGATTTTTTAAATGAATGTGAAACACGTTTGCCAGATTTAGAAAAATATAAAAATAGTGGTGATATGGCAAATTACGCAATTCAAGCACATTCAATGAAAAGTGATTCTAAATATTTAGGTTTTACTACCTTAGCAAAAATGTCATTGAATCATGAAATGAAAAGTAAAGATAATGATATCAATTATGTTAATAGTAATTATGAAAATTTGATTATTGAAGCAAAACGTATTATTAGTATTGTTAACCACTATCTTGGAAAATAGGAGGAAATGCATATGGAACATCGTAATAAAAAAATTTTCCCAATTTTAATTATAATTACTTTAATTGCTATATTTTTAATGTATAAATTTATCGATTTCAGTTCTTTAAGTACTGAAACGTCTATTACAGTTGTTATTAGTTGTATTGTGTTACTTCTTTTAATCTTTTTAATTTTTTATATTATTATTTATATTCGTAACAAAGAAAAAACTAAAGAGCTTAGGCACCGTGATCAATTGTTTAATTCATTAGTAAAAAATTCAGATACTATTTATTTAATGTATGATAATAAAAATCGTGAATTAGTTTATATGACCCATAATATGTATGATGTTTTAGGTATTAAAACAAATGATATAAATGATAAAAATGAAATGACTATAATAAAAGAAATATTTAAAAGTGAATCACTATCAAGCCAATTAGATAGTTGGGATGAACAAAGTGAATTTTTAAGTCAAATGTTTTCGTACAGAAATCCTAGCTATCAACATACTAGATGGTTAAAAATCAAAATATATCCATTTATTGAAAAAAAATCTAGTTATTATGTTATTCTAATTTCTGATGCAACAAAAGAACATGAACAGCAACATTTATTAGTTTCACAAGCTAGTGATATAAAAACGCGTGAGCGACAACTTAATCAAATAACTTCTTTATCTTACGATATTGAAATGGATGTTAATTTAACTAGTCAGGAATTTTCCTTAAAAAATTTAAAAGAAGATATAAGATATTTTGGTGATTCAAAAAAGGGAAATTGCCATGATCTTTTAGAAATTTTAAAAAAATATGTTAAAGAAGAAGACTATAGAAACGTTTCTACGGTATTAGAACCAAATAACTTAGAAAAATTATCAAATGAGCAACTTAATGAAACAACATCAATTAAATATTGTCTATCTAGTGTTGAACAAGAGATTTGGCTAGAAAGTACACTTTTCTTTACTACTAATAAGGGTGAAAAACATGTAACCATTTTAACTAAGAATGTTACTGAAGATACAGAATATATACGTAGACAAAATGCAATATTACAAAGCGCTCTAAAAGAGGCAAAACAAGCCAATGATGCTAAATCTGAATTTTTATCTATTATGTCTCATGAAATTAGAACACCTATGAATGCTATTATTGGCTTAAGTGAATCAGTATTAGCAGATGAAATTAATGAAAATGTACGTGAAGATATTGAAAATATTAATAGTGCTAGTAACAATTTACTTGATGTTATAGATGGTATATTAGACATATCTAAAATTGAGTCTGGTATTTTAAAATTAGAAGAAAAAGAATATAGTACAGCTAAATTTTTTAAAGACATTTATAATTTAACTAAAGAACGTATTAATCAGGACAAAGTAAAATTAATATTAGATATTGATAAAAATATGCCAACTAAATTATTTGGTGATAATGGTAAAATTAGACAAATTGTACTAAATTTATTAAACAATTCTATTAAATTTACTGAAAATGGTGCTATAACAATCAAATCAAAAGGTATTAAACATAACTCGAATGTTAAATTACAGATATCAGTTATTGATACAGGAATTGGTATTGAAAAAAATAAATTGTCAAGACTATTTGACGATAACAAAAAAATAACTAATAATGATAAAAATTATATTGGTGGAATGGGATTATCAATTTCTGGGAAACTTATAGATTTATTAAATGGCTCAATTGTTGCTGAGAGTAAAGTAGGTGAAGGTTCTATTTTCACTATCACAATTGAACAAAAAATCATTGATGATAAACCAATTGGCGATATTGATATGATTAAAATACAAAAGAAAAAGGCTAGTAATTTTAAAGCGGTTGGTAAAAAAATATTAATCGTTGATGATAATAAATTAAATTTAAAAGTAGCTGAAAAGTTGCTAAAACCTTATGATGTAATAACAACCTCAGTGTTAAGTGGTAAAGAATGTTTAGAACTAATTAATAATGGTGAAAATTTTGATTTAATTTTATTAGACCAAATGATGCCAGATATGGATGGGGTCGAAACTTTAAACAAACTTAAAACAACTGATAATTTCTCAACACCAGTTATTGTTTTAACAGCCGACGCAATTGTTGGTGTAAAAGAAAAATATTTAAGTGTTGGGTTTAATGACTATTTATCAAAACCTATTAATGTTGATGAATTAAATGAAATTTTAAAAAAATATTTACAAAATAATTAAAATCCAAATATAAAAATTGGATTTTTGTAAAAAAATGCAAAAAATACTTGACATATATAAAAATTGTGCTATACTATTAAGCACACAACGAGAAAAAATTTTCTTATGACATTTATAGAAAAAGGGGGAATTAAAATGGAAAAGAAAGTCAATAATAAAAAAATAGTAAAATATGCAGGTGCAGGTCTATTAGCTGCTGCAATCACAACAGGAGTTGTAATATATGATGATTGTATAGAGCATGAACAAGAAATATGTCCAATTACTCGTGCTTTAAATGTTATACCAGATTTTGCATTTCCTGAAATGCCAACAGGTATTGCATTACATCAATTATTTCAAATGGAAAGTGACCTTGTTGATAGAGGATTAGACAATGTTACTGTAGCATATTGCCCTGGAAATTATAGTGTAACAACAGGGATGGAGAAAGTTACAGTAGAACCAACTATGATAAAAAACGAAGATGGTACAGTTACTTATACAATACCAGCAGGTTATATCTTAAAAAATGATGAAAATGGTAAATTAGTGGGAGAAGCATATGAACCTATTATTGAAAACTTAACTGGTTTAAAAGCAACATGGGGAGATATAGGGTATGATGTAGAAAAAAAAGATTTTGTATTTGAAGGCGAAACTTTTTTAAAAACAAAATAATAGGGGGAATATTTAAATGGAAAGTATGCAATTTGAAACAATAGATAAAAAAGGGAATAAAATTATTTGTGAAGTAATTGCAACTTATCATGATGATTCAAATAAAGACTTTATAGTTTATACTGATAAAACCTTTGATAAAAATAAACAATTAAAAGTATACTATTCGTTATATGAAAAAGTAGGTAATGCTATAAATTTAATCGATATAACTGATAGTAATGATAAAAAAATTGGATTAGAATTAGTAAAAGAATTACTAAGCAAGAATTAGAAGAATTAAATTAGAAGAATTTTTTAATAGTAAATATTATTAAATTCTTTTTTATATTTCATAATTTATCATAAATTACAACTCAATACTATATAATATTAATGTGAAAGATTCTATAAACTATATTTAGACATTGTTTTAATCTTGATGTAGTTATAGGCTCAAAAGAAAAATATAAAAGCCAAAGATTTGTTAATTATATATCAAAATCATTCAACCAAAAATAAATAAAAGAAAACTTTTTAAAATTCAAATATAAAAATTGGATTTTTTTGATATTGAAAATATTTTTAAATTATAGTAATATATATAACGATTAATATTAATTTGGAGGATTAGATGACATTAATGCAAGCAAATAAAGAAATATGTGCAACATGTGGTGGAATGAGTTGTAAAAAACGTGATTGCGATGATAGTATTAATAATTTTAAAAGTTCGCAAATATACTGTTTACAAAAGAAATTAGTAAAAATCTATCTAGGGGGATATGCCAAGGCCAAAGATATAGTTGATAAATCGCAACAAATGATGAAGAAAAGAAATGTTAATATAGAATTATAATTATGATAGATAACATAAATGAAATAATAAATGTAGTTGATTTAAATTGGACAAAAGATGAAATTATTCGTTTTTTATATGTAAAATTAGCTCCCTTTTTTGAACGTGATCTATCTTATTTTTTGGCCCCTGAAGATGAACAATTTAAAATATATCAAAATGGCTTTAAGCAAAATGGTAGATTAGTTGTTTGTCAAACTATTTGTGAAATATATCAATTGATCTATAAAGAATTTAAAATTGATAGTCATATAATTGCCACTAATTCAAAATCAATTCCACATTATGCTTTGATAGTTAATGGTAACCATGGATGGTATTATATTGATCCACTAAAAGATTTGTTTGCTAACCAATTAGGTTTAAAAACAGAATACTTTGGTTGTATACCTAAATATGGTAGTGTTAAAGAAGAGTACCCTTTTTTAAAAAGCTTGTCAGATCAATATATCAAATTTATCGATACTAAACTAAAACTTGTAATAAATAATTTTTATATGGATAACTTTTTTGATATATTAAATAAGGAAATGACCAATAATAAAGCTCATGTTTTTTTTGATGTAAGTAAGAATGATTATATTTCTATAATATTAGGAAAATTAAGGTTTGCTAACAATCATATAATAAATATGGGTAAAATACCAGGATTATATGAAAGATTAATATTTTATAAATTTATTATTAATAAAATTTATAAAAAAAATGAAAAAAAAGTTATTGAACCATCATTAATTTTTGATAAAGATAAATACGCATTATTATTAGATTTGAATTTTAAGACTAATAGTTTACATATGACTTTCCGCGAAAAAAAAGATAACAATGGCAAGTATTATTTGAAAAAAATTAAATGACTATAAGCCCATGACTTCGGTAATTATTAATTAATGTAAAGAACTAGTATAGTTAATTTACTTTCTAATATATACATGCTATAATCATAATAGAGGAGTAGTAATTATGCGGGATATAAAGGAGTTTCTTAAAGATGCTGTTGTATATGTTTTAATAGCGGTCGCGGTTATTTTGATTATTAAATATGTCTTTTCATTAGAACAAGTTGTTGGGCCATCAATGGAACCAAACTATAGGTCTGGGGATTTATTGTTTCTAAATAAAATTTCTTATAAATTTAAAGAACCTCGGTTATTTGATGTTGTTGTTATTGCTAATGATGATACAAAATATATGATCAAAAGAATTATAGGGTTACCAGGAGATACTATTGAATATAAAGATAATAAATTATATATAAATGGTGAAGTAACAAAGGAATATTTTGATACATCAGGGATTACTAAGGATTTTAGTTTGGCACAGTTTGATTATGACATAATACCTGATGGATATTATTTTGTTCTTGGAGATAATCGTGAAAACTCTAAAGATAGTCGAGTATATGGATTAATTAGTCGTGAAGATATAATTGGTAAAGTACAATTTAGAATTTGGCCAATAGTTAGATAGGTGGTATGTATGGCTTATATAAAGTATAAAGAATTAACCCAATATTTTAATTTTTATAAAGAATTGGATATTAATAATTTGCCAGATTATGTTAATGAATATATTGATACCAACGAAAAGGTATTAATAGGTTATGGCACTATGCGAGATAAATTTATATTAACTGATCGTAAAATTATTTTATTTGATGTTAGAGGAATAAGTGGAAAACATAAACGTATTCATTTTTTTCCTATCACCTCTATTTCTTCTTGCGCTTTAGATTTTAAAATAAAAGAAATTGGATTACTTTTATCATTAGATAGTGGGTATCAACTACGATTGAATTTTACGAATATGAATCCAACTGATAAAGTCAAAATTAGGACATTTTTTACAGAAATTGTTAATAAAAAATGTTTAAAAATTTAATTTATTAAAATTTAAATCAATTATATTAGGTGAGAATTAACTCACCTTTTTGCATATTATATAGTAGTATAATGTTTATTATCAAATTATATTGTATTAACAATTATAAAATAATTTTAAAAAACATGTTTTTTTGAAAAAGTCAATACAAAAAGAACGAAAAAATAAAATCAAAACAAGAATTGACATTTTTTTACGCGTATGCTATAATTTCATTAGCATTAAAGAAAGGGGAATTTTTTTATGATTAATAAAAAAACAATATTAATTATAGTGATGTTTGTAGTTACTGGTTTTTTAGTGTTCTCGTTTGCTAATCCAAGCGAAGATAATGAATTAAATGATAATGGTATTGATACTGACAATAAGGTCAATAATTCAAAAGATGATGAAAATAATGATAAAAAAGGGAATCAAACGCCAAATAAAGATAGCGATGATAAAAAAACGGATGATGAAAATAAATATGGCAGTTTGGATAGGGATAATCCTAACGGAACAAACGTGAATAACAATTTAGCTAATGGAAACACAGGGACAACACCAGGTGGAAATACGGGAAATAATAAACCAACAGAGCCAGACAAACCAACACAACCAGACAAACCAACACAACCAGACAAGCCAACAGAGCCAGACAAACCAACACAACCAGACAAACCAACACAACCAGACAAGCCAACAGAGCCAGACAAACCAACACAACCAGACAAACCAACAGAGCCAGATAAACCAACAGAGCCAGATGTTGATAAATTGACTGGTCCAAGTGTATTTGTTCCAACTGATGAAGGAATAGATGCAACTGTAGAAAATGGTAATGTTGTTATTTATAAAGGGGTTGTAGAAAAAGCAAATGTTGATGATTTTGGTGTTTACTATATAAATGTTGTAGTTAGAGCACCATATAAATATTCTCAAGATGTTTTAAAGAATGCTTTAATAATTACTCCTTATGGGGAAAAGTATAATGCTGGCTTTTTACAATATGATTCAGAGGGATATGCATATTTCACTATACCACAAGGCTTTATTAATGGGATTTCTTCCGAGCTAAGCTTAACAGTTAACTGGGGAGTAGGAGAAAATATTGTATATACATTAAAATCTAACATCAATGTTGTTGATTAATGTGTGTCATCATTGATGATGCACTTTTTTTGCAATATATGTCGTTTTTACACAAACCATATAGGTATTATGGACACATATTGACAAAAAAATAAAATAATGTTATTATATTAAACCAATTAGGGGGGATTTATATGAATAAAAAATTTATTAGGAATTTAACTTATATTATAGCAAGCTTTTTATTATTAATTGGAGGAATTTTCACTTATTCTTTAATTAATAATAAGAAAATATATTTTTCAGAAGATGATGTTTTATTAGCAGCAACTAATTACATCAAAGAAAATGATATTGGGATAGGTGACGAATTAGAAATACCAGTATCATTATTAAAAGCAAATGGTTTTTTAGGAAATGATGTCATTTGTACAAATGATTCATATATCACTGTTAAAAATATTGATGATGAATATATATATGAGTCTAATTTGAGTTGTAATAATATTACTACAATAACTGATAATGTAGTATATATGACTGCAAATACAATAAATGAAACTATTCATCCTCAAATACCTCTTGCATATAAAGGGCCTACTTATAGTATTACTAGTAGAACAAATAAGAATGTAACTGTTACCATTGTAACTAATTTAGATATTTTAGATGTTGATGGTTGGACAAAGGTTAATAGTAAAACTATTTCTAAAACATTTAGTAACAATAGTACTGAGACGATAAAAATTTATGCTAAAAATAGTGTTAATAATTATCGTGAAATTTCTATTAATGTTAATAATATTGATAAATATGAGCCAACAATTACTGGAGTTGTAAATGGGACAACCTATACTCAAGATGTAACAATTGGCTTTAATAAAGTATTTAATGGTTCAATAGTTCCTGTTACAGCTAAGCTGAATGGCAAAAATTTTGAAAACGGACAAGTTGTTTCAAAAGATGGAAATTATACATTAGTAGTTACTGATGATATTGGTAATAGTAAAACTGTAAGTTTTATAGTTGATAAGACAGCTCCAGAGGTTACTGGTGTTGTGAATAATGGACATTACAATCATGATGTAACTATTAATTTTAATGAAGGTAATGCAACCTTAAATGGTGATAAAATTGATAATGGACATTTAATTATAGCCAATACAGGAAATGAAAAAGAGTATAAATTAGTTGTAATTGATACAGCCGGAAATAAAAATGAAATTACATTTTGGATAGATATAACAGGTCCAAGTGTTATAAATGATGGTATTAAATATAGTCCAGTTTTAGTAGATGGGAAAACCTCTGCTGATACAATTGTAACGATTACATATAATGAAGAGATTAGTTTATCCGAAGGCAGTGACTGGTCAATTTCAGCAAGCAATTCAAAACAAATTTACAAACAATTTAATGGTGAAAATAATAGTGTAGTAAATATTAATGATACTATTGTAGTTAATGATTTAGCTGGAAACCAAAGTGCTGAAGAAACTATTAATTTCATAATTGATAAAAAGTCACCAGAAATTGTAGGAGAAATCGAATATAGTCCAGTTTTAAAAGGTGGAAGAACAACAAGTGATACAACAGTAACAATTACGTATAATGAAGCAATTAAATTGGGTGAAGATAGTGAATGGAGTATTGTTGAAGGAACAAATAATACCCAAATTACAAGAACATTTGTAGGAACAGAAAATGCTGAAACAGTAGTAAATGAAAATGTCAGTGTAAGTGATTTAGTAGGTAATCAAAGTGTTGAAACAATAATTAACTTTACAATCGATAAAAAA
>JAAWGF010000037.1 GCA_022795155.1 Bacilli bacterium
TCTATTTATTTTTTCTTTGTAATTAGTAACTCTTTTTTCTGATTCAATAATCTCAATATTACCTTTTATTTTTTCATAAGGAATTTTTAAAATAATACTGAGTAAGGCTGCTAAACGATCAAGGTTATCAGGGTCACCCCACATTTTTTTAAAGACCATATCACATTTTATTGGAACTAACTTTTTTTCTTTTATTTCAACCATTTTAATACCTCCATATATAACATTATCCAAAAGTACTAAAATTCCTTGTTAAAAAGAAAAAATTGCGAATAATTTGCAATTTTATCTATTATGATATTTTATTTTTTGATACTGTTATAACTGGGCGAACTCCAAAGCCAGTTGCATAGGCAACATAATCATGATTCAATTGGCCATTATTATGAACAACCCATGCATGGTTGACAGAATCACTAGGAAATGGAGTACTTGTCCAATAACCATATGTGCTCTCATCACCTATTGAATTATTCAAACAACCATTAACAATACAATTCTTATGTGTTCGATCATATAACCATGCATAACCATTAAATGATGTTTTATCTTCTCCAATTTCATCATAACTTATTAATCTAGGATTCAAACTACTATTCCATCCTGTTGTATCACTTGCTAGATGAGTTATAACTTCTCCTATACTACTATTATCACCACTTAAATTCCATGCAACACCAGCAGTTGTATTATGATCTAATATCATTGTATAATTTGTCCCACCATCAGCATAGGCATACCATTTCATACATCCTGTTTTTGTTTCTATAGTACTATTAGAATTAGTTGCATCACAATTCTTTGTTAAATCGGTTGGATCTAAATAGACAATTGCCTTAACCCCTGTATATCCATTACCATTTGGTGGTTCACTTGTTGGTCCTATTACACTTGGTGTTTGATTCGTTCCGCTTTCACTTTTTTCACAAGTAGCTATATTCCCAGTATAATTACAATTAAAATCACTAATATTTAAATTCGTTGTAACGATACTAGTTCCACTATTACTTATTATTACTTTTCCATTTTTAGGTTTTGTCCCTTTAAATTCTAACTTTTCTAATCCTTCTAATTCATAACTATCAAAACTACTTATATTTTCTAATAAACACCCATCACTACTACTATCAAAAACTAAACTTTCACTAGGTATAGAACCTCTATTTTTTAACATAAAATTTGATACATATGTTTCCGCCGATTTTACTATTCCATATACTGTACCTTCAGCCGCACTTAATCTTGCTTTATTTAATATTTTTAATACTTGAGGTACCGCTATTAAAGCTATTACGGCTAATATAACAATTACTGGCAATAATTCTATAAGTGTAAATCCTTTTTTATTTTTCTTTTTCATATACTACACCCTTCTTCTATTATTTTAAATATATTATAATATCAATTATTATTTTTTATAATTGACTATTCTATATTTATATATTTATTATTTCATATTTATTTTTTATTTTATCTAAATTAACGTTATAATATATTTATGAAAAAGAAAAAAGCTTTAAGTTTTCACTCAAAGTTTTATAAATTTATAAACTTCTTCGACAGTTTGACTAAAATCTTTAAAATTAACATCAAACCAATTAATATTCATTTGATGTTTAAACCATGTATACTGTCTTTTAGCGTATCTTCGACAATTTTGTTTTATTTTAGAAATAGCTTCATCTAAGGAAATTTTATTATCAAAGTATTCAAAGAACTCTTTATATCCAATAGGTGTCATAACCGCTTTTGATCTAATACCTATATCATATATTTTTTTTGCTTCATCAATAAGTCCCATTTCGATCATTTTATCAGTTCGTTTATTTATAAGATTATATAAATTTTCTCTATCTGTTGTAAGACCTATAAAAATACAATCATATAATAATTTGTTCGTTTTATTATTTGCTGATATAGGTTTATTATTATTTAAAAAGTAGTTAAGAGCTCTAACTATTCTTTTGCGATTATTTTTATGTATTTCGCTTTTAGGATCGATACTAATTAACTTCTCATATAATTCATCATTAGATAAACTATCAAAGTTTTCATGGATTTCTTCCTCTTTAAAATCATAGTCATATAATGCAGCTTTAATATATAAACCTGTTCCACCTACTATAATTGGAATTTTATTTTTAGCTAAAATTTCTTTTATTTTCAATCGACAATCTTTTTGATAATCATAAACAGTATAATCCTCATCAATAGTTTTTATATCGAATAAATGGTGAATTATACCCTCCTTTTCATCTTCTGTTACTTTAGCGGTTGCTATATCAAAATCTTTATATATTTGTGTACTATCCGCATTTATTATTTCTCCCTCTAACTTTTTAGCAAGTTCAATACTTAATTTTGTCTTTCCTACAGCTGTTGGTCCGACAATTACAATAATTTTTTCCATTTTTATACCTCATTTTAAAGTTTCTTTCTATAAGCATTAAAGTTTATATCAAAGGAATCAAATAACTTTTGAAATGACAAATCGTCTAAAATTAATCTATCATTTTTTATTTGCAGTTTTAAGCTAATTTTAGAAAGGAAATCCTCATAAAACATCTTATTAATATTTCCGTTATAATAACTTATTAAACCACTAGAATCAAAATGATTTAAAATGTAGTTCGAAATAAAAATACCTAGTATATGACCAAATGATTGATAAAAATAATTTAACCTATTAGAACCAAATATTATCTCTATTATTTTCTTTAATTCTATATAATCAAGATCTATATTTGTATATTCATTATTAAGTTCAATTAATATATTTTTAATTATATCATCAGTTAATATTTCACCATTTTTATAATATTCAAATAAGTAATTAGTGATTAGTACTGCTTTTGCACAATTATATGAATCATAAAAACGATTTCTTTTAAATAAATAATACTCATCGTTGTTATAATTTTCCTTATCTAAGAATTTTTCTAATTTTTCATCAGATAGCATCGATATACTTTCAGAAAAATAAAATCTAGCAGATGATAAAGTTCTTTCTAAATTTAAATAATGCATAAATTCATGACAAATATTGAGAGTATCAGAAATGTTATGTTTAATATCAACCGTTATATTAGGATAATTATCTATATAATTACATACACTACTATTTATAAACTGATTGTCACTAATATTAATATCTATTATTCCAAGATCTATAGCTTTATCAAATTTGGTCAAATAATCTTTATTAATTTAATATAAGAATTTCTTACATATTCTATAAGTTTCATTAATTGGTATGTATTTATAATATATACCATATTTTATTTCTTTGTAATTAGAAACAATAAAGTCTGCCAAAACTAAACTAATATCAAAAAATGGTCGTTGATTTAAATATTTATGATAAAAATTGGAAAGCGTCCCATTTACTCTCTCAAACATAGCATTCACCTATATATAATTTACTTAATAAACATACTATCGCCAAATGAAAAGAAACGATATCCTTTCTTTATAGCTTCATTATAAGCGTTCATTATCATTTCCCTACTAGCTAAAGCACTAACTAACATTACTAAAGTTGATTTTGGGAGATGAAAATTTGTTATCAAAGCATTAATAGCTTTAAATTGATATCCTGGATAAATAAAAATATCCGTCCACCCACTACATTCCTTAAAACAACCATATAAATTCATGATCGTTTCTAAAGTTCTCGTTGATGTCGTTCCAACACTTATAATTCTATTATTATTTTTTTTAGCCTCATTTAAAACTTTAGCTGTTTCGTCACTCATCATATAAAATTCTGAATGCATCTTATGTTTTGTAACATCCGAAACATTAACTGGTCTAAAAGTTCCAAGTCCAACATGCAAAGTAATGTATTCTATTTTAATCCCTTTATTTTTAATTTTTTCTAATAGTTCTTCTGTAAAATGTAACCCTGCTGTCGGAGCAGCTGCTGAACCTTGCGTTTTGGCATAAACAGTTTGGTAGCGATTTTTATCATGCAATTTTTCATGTATGTATGGAGGAAGTGGCATTTCACCTAAACGATCTAAAACTTCATATAATATTCCTATATAATTTAACTTAAAAGTCCTAATGCCTTCTAACCCCTCGCTAATACAAATAGCTTCAATATCATGATTACCAAAAGTTATCTTGGTCCCAATTTTAACTCTTTTAGCTGGTTTAACTAAACATTCCCACATATCTTTTTCTATTTCTTTCAACATTAATATTTCAATATGAGCGTCAGTACCATTTTTAATACCATATAATCTTGCTGGAAGTACTTTAGTATCATTTAGAACTAAAACATCATTTTCATTTAATAAGTCAATAATATCATAAAAATGTTTATGTTCTATCTCACCTGTCACTTTATCTAGGGCTAATAATTTAGAATTATCTCTTTTATCAAGTGGCGCTTGCGCAATTAAATGTTCTGGCAAATTAAAATCAAAATCATCTGTTTTCATAACTACTTATTCCTTTCAGATCTAACCTTTAAAAACCCTCTTTTTACTATTAATATCAGCATTAATAGATTTAATTAATATATGACGGTCATTATCATCATATATATTATAATCCTGACTATATCTTTTAATAGGATCATCCAAGTTATGGTGAATAATATCAATAGCCTCATTACTAGTAGAGTAATGATTAGGACAAATATTATTTATAAAAGGTACATTGAAAAATAAATCACTATATCTAGAATATTCACTAACCTTAATTCTATTAAATGCTTCTAATAAAACGAATAATTTACCAATACTTTCTAATAAAACGGTATTATCATCAACAATTCTTATTCTGCAAAATAAACTATAATTGCACATCTTTTGACCATACATTGATAATAATTTTATTAAAGTTAAATTATAATCAATTCTTTTAAATTGTGTAAGTTTATTTTCTTCATAATCAGCCTCACTTGTAGCTTTCTTTAAACAATTATAGTAACTAAGATAAAATCTTTTTAAACTAAACGGCATCTTAAATAAATCTTCCATTGCTGACAATTTTAATATCTCATCATAAGAAGGATTACCATAAAATTCCATAAATGTTTCTTTTAATTCATTATTACTTTCTCTTAATAATTCATTCATTTCATCTAGCCTTATCATTATCTCACAACCTTTGGTATATTTAAATGTTCATAAGCTTTTTCTGTTACAACCCGTCCCCTTGTTGTTCTTTTAAGAAGCCCTATTTGTAATAAATATGGTTCATAGACATCTTCAATCGTCGTTTGTTCTTCGCCAATACTAGAAGCAATCGCTTCTATACCAACTGGGCCACCATTAAACCTTTCAATAATAGCCTTTAATAAATTATAATCTGTATCATCTAAACCTAAACTATCAACTTTTAATTTATCTAAAGCCATTTTACATATTTTCAAATCAATTTTACCATCTCCCATAACAAGAGCGAAATCACGAACACGCCTAAATAAACGATTGGCAATACGTGGAGTACCACGACTACGTGTAGCAAGTTCAATAGCTGCCTTATCATCAATCTCACAATTTAATACTTTACTAGTTCGCTTGACAATACTTGTCAGTTCCTCGACTGTATAATATTGTAATTTAGAAATGATACCAAAGCGATCGCGTAGGGGACTGGTTAAGTCACCTGCTCTAGTCGTTGCTCCAACAAGTGTAAATGGCGGTAAGTCAATTTTAATACTACGGCTAGTTGAGTCAGCTCCTATTACTATTTCTAAAGAGAAATCCTCCATGGCCGAATATAAAACCTCTTCAATAAAACGAGGAATACGATGTATCTCATCAATAAAAAGAACATCGCCTTCTTCTAAATTTGATAAAATGGCCGCCAAATCACCTGTTTTTTCAATAGCTGGGCCGCTAGCCGTTTTTATATTCGTTCCAAGTTCATTAGCAATAATATAAGCCAATGTTGTTTTTCCTAACCCCGGGGGACCATATAATAAAACATGATCTAAAGCTTCATTACGCATTTTAGCAGCCTTAATATAAACACCCATATTTTCTTTAACTTCACTTTGACCGATGTATTCATCTAACAGTCTAGGACGTATATTAATTTCAAATTGGTCTTCATTTAATTCATTTGAAGTAATTAATCTTTCATCCATCACTTTTCATCCTTTCTACTTCTATATATATTTCTTTCCAACTAAAAACCCTTTTAAATAATGTACATTTTTTATTAAAACTAGCATCGAATAATAAAACAGGAATATTTTTATTTGCTACTTCCATACAATTATGAATACTATCATCAATAAATAAATCAATTTTTTCTTCTAAACATATTGGGGCTTTTTCTTTAGCATTTACAATTAATTTATCATAAGGAATTTTATGTTTATCCAAATATTTTAAACTTGACTTGTATGGATCGTAAAAACCATTAACGCTTCTGGCTGTAATAAAAATTATTTCATGACCATCAGCTTTTAATTTTTTTAAGATTTTTCTAACATTAGGTTTTATTTTATACTTTAAGGAAATGGTTGAATAATATTTTTTAGAAAACTTACAATATTCTAAAAACGTACAGTTACAGGCCTCATAATATGACTTATCTACATTTCTTAAATTATCAGCACTTATTTTAAAGTATTTACTAAGATAAGGAATGACAAAGTCCCAAGTGTTGCAAATTGTATCATCAATATCAATGCCAATCCTCATTTATACACCTTTTTTATAAAAATTTTTATTCAATTTTGAAGCATAATCAATATATTTTTGATAAGAACTTTTATTAACATTACTATTCTCTAAATAGTAATTTATAATCTGATTATTAGGCATTATCGGAAAAAATGCTTCTAAATCCAACCCGCTGTCCCTTAAATCATCAAAATTATAATACATTTCATTTTGGGTATTTTTACAACCTACAAATTTTCTAACTAAAATATAATTATAATAGCCATAATTAAATTTAATATTGCCAAATTCATTAGTGTATTCTGTTGCGTCTGTTTGAATAAAAATATTAGAGCTCATTTTTAAAGAAACATTTTCCAAATTAGGTATAATCATTATCTTACCCTCATATAAATCACTTTGATATAGCGTTAACCTCTCTATAGTTTGTTTTATACCCATAAAATCACCTCATTAATAATTTCAATGCCTCTTTTATTTGATTTTCAATTGTATCATCTTTCGATACATTTGTTAATACTTTCTTAATATCAGCTGGTTTGTATCCTAACGATTTTAGAGCCTCCATTAATTCCTCATTATTACTCTCTTTTATATCCACATTACTGGAAACTAATTTGCCCTTTAAATCCAAAATAATTTGACGAGCAACTTTATCGCCAATTTTAGGAAATTTTTTTAAATAATTAATGTTTTCACTTTCAATCGCACTAATAATCCCGTCAACTGCGCCATTTGCAAGCATTGGTAAAGCCATCTTGCAACCTAATCCTTTTACCTCAATCAATTTTAAAAACATTTCTTTTTCTTCTTTTGTTTTAAAACCATATAAACTTATTTCATCTTCTCTAACATACTGATATAAAAAAATAACTGTTTCAACATTTAATTTAAATGAATATGGATTAGCTGTATAAATCAAATAACCCATATTATTATTTTCTAAAACAATATAATTACTTTCTATATCGACAATTTTTCCTTTTATATAAGAATACATTATTATCACCTTATTTATTGTACCAAATTTCTTTAAATATTCAAAGATAAAATGTAATATCAATCAAAATAACAATATAATAATTATTTAATATATTTTTGGCTTATACTCTCATCTATTTTATCTTGTAATCTAAAAGCAATACTTTTATCTTCAGGCTTTTCAACAAAATCTAAAGCGCATATTAATCTATCCAGTTTTTTCATGCCCTCGTCACTGCTCACTAAGTTTGCTAAATCCAATTGATCTAATGCACTAAAATCTGCTGAATTATCGATAATGCTTTTAAGATAATTAGAAAAATTTGAAACATCTTTATAAAAGGTTCTATAAGACTTTAATAATTTACTACTTTTGCTTAATAAATCTGTTTTTTTACTAGAATAACTCATTAAAAATCAGCCCTTTCAATAAATGAGTAGATTATATAATAACATAAAATAAAAAATTTATCAAAAAAAATCTAGATATCGATAGTGTAAAATGGTTTGGGGATGAGTATACAAAAAGGAAGACCTTTGTTAAAATGTAATTACCATAAAACATTTAAGGAGGTCTTCCATATGAATAT
>JAAWGF010000038.1 GCA_022795155.1 Bacilli bacterium
TCTATTTATTTTTTCTTTGTAATTAGTAACTCTTTTTTCTGATTCAATAATCTCAATATTACCTTTTATTTTTTCATAAGGAATTTTTAAAATAATACTAAGTAAGGCTGCTAAACGATCAAGGTTATCAGGGTCTCCCCACATTTTTTTAAATACCATATCACATTTTATTGGAACTAACTTTTTCTCTTTCATTTCAACCATTTTTAATACCTCCATATATAACATTATCTAAAAGTATTTAAAATCCTTTTTATTTTGATAAAATTAATATTACTTAATACTTTACAAAATTTTATTTTTTCATGTAAATCATCAATAATTAAATTCCTTATTAAAAATAATTTGTGTTAAAATTAAAATAGGTGAAAAGCTATGAAGAAAAAGTTTTTAACATTCTTAACTCTATTTATTCTATTTTTAGGTATTATTTATAAACCTATTCTTATTAAAGCTGATTCTGGTTTTGATTCTAGTTATGATAGCGGAGGCTCATCAAGTGGTTCTTCTAGTAGTTCATCAAATTGGAATTTTTCTAGTAGTTCATCAGATAATAATATATCTATATTAACAATAGTTCCTGTCATAATATTTATAACATTTATTATTTTATTATGCATATTCAAATCAAGCAAATCATACAAACTTATATTCACAATATTTTTGGTAACATTTTTTGTAATTTTCCCTCTTATAATCACTATTATTATACTTTCAAGTTTATTAAGCTTACCAAAAACAAATATAATTGCGATATTGATTAGTATTCTTGTCATATTAACAATTTCCATAATTGTGATTAAAAAATTAATAAAAACAGCTAAAGAGTCAATTAATGAAATAATAAAAACAAGTAATCTACTAAAATTAACTAATGGGGAAATACAAAATAAATTGCCCGATTTAAATATCGAAGAATTTAATAAAATTGTCTTTAATAATTACAAGGATATTCAAGAGGCATGGATGAATTTCGACTTAGATGCTATTAAAAATTTAGTTAGTGATGAAATTTATAATATGTATGATATGCAACTTAATACGTTAAAAGTTAAAGGCCAAAAAAATATGATGGAAAATATTAATTTTATAGATAATTATATTTGTGATATAAATATAGCAAATAATACCACAACTATTAGTACTATTTTATCTGTTACTTGTTACGATTATATCGTAGACAGTAATAATAAAGTTATTAAAGGAAATAAAAATCTAAAACTATATTATACATATCGTCTAACATTCACGAAAAATAATAAAACAATCAATACTTGTCCAAATTGTGGAACAACAATTGATTCCAAAAAAGATACAAAATGCCCTTATTGTAATGCAACTATTGTAAATAATAATTCAGAATGGATTATGACAAAAAAAGAAATGTTAAAACAAACAACAAAATAAGTATAGACTATTAAATCTATACTTATTTTTTATCTAACTTTTATATGGACTTCTCTTAATTGTTGTTCCGTTACTTCTGTTGGTGAACCCATTAACATATCGGCTCCACTTGCTGTCATTGGAAAAGCAATCGTTTCACGAATACTTGTTTCATCTTTAAGTAACATTAACATCCTATCAATTCCAATTGCCATACCAGCATGTGGAGGTGCTCCATATTGGAAAGCCGTATATAATGACTTAAATTTATCTTTAAGTGTTTCTTCATCATAACCAGCAATAGAAAAAGCTTTCTTCATAATTTCAATATCATGATTTCGAACAGCTCCACTAACTAATTCAATACCATTACAAACAAAATCATATTGATATGCTAACACATTTTCCGGATTTTTGGTATTTAAACTTTCCATACCACCTTGTGGCATACTAAATGGATTATGTGTAAATATGTAATGACCTACTTCACTATCATATTCAAACATCGGAAAATCATTGATAATGCAAAATTCAAAATGATTGGAATCTAATAAATCTAATTTACGACCTAACTCTAAACGAATTTGACCTGCCTGCTTACTAGCTTGCAAAGCATTTTTATCAGCGATAAAAAATAAGACACTTCCCGCTTTTAAACTAGCTCTTTCAATTAAATCATTTTTATCTTTATCAGTTAAAAACTTATCAATAGGTCCTTTAAAACTCATATCATCTTGAACAGTAATATAGCCAATTCCTGGCATACCAATACTTTTAGCATAATCAACAACCTCATTAAACCAACTATTTGATTTTGTGGCTAAATCAGGAACTTTAATACCACGAACCGTTACTCCTCTAAATGGTTTAAATTCTGAATTTTCAAAAATATCACTTAAATCAATTATTTCAAAAGGAATTCTTAAATCGGGCTTATCAGAACCATACTTTAGCATTGCCTCACGATATGAGATTCGTCTAAAAGGTGTTGACGACATTTTCTTATCACTAAATTTGGCAAACACATCTTTAAATATTTGTTCTCCAACTTGATAAACATCTTCTTCTTCGGCAAAAGCCATTTCAAAATCTAACTGATAAAATTCCCCATAAACACGGTCAGCTCTAGCATCTTCATCCCTAAAACAAGGAGCAACTTGGAAATATTTGTCAAAACCACTAACCATTAATAATTGTTTAAAAATTTGTGGTGCTTGCGGTAACGCATAAAATTTACCATGGAAAAGACGTGAAGGAACAATAAAATCTCTAGCCCCTTCTGGTGATGAGGCAGTTAAAATTGGTGTTTGAATTTCCGTAAAGCCTAAATCTTCCATTTCATGTCTTAAAAATTTAATAACCTCTGATCTAAAAATAATATTATCATGAACTTTTTTATTTCTTAAATCTAAATAACGATATTTAAGGCGAACTTCCTCGCTACTTTCTTTTGAGGTCATAACTTCGAATGGTAAAACATTTCTAGCTTTACCTAAAACATCTATACTTTCTACAACAACCTCAACCTCACCCGATTTTAAACGAGGATTATAATCCTCTTCATTTCTTTTTCTAACTACACCATTTAAGCAAACAGTCGATTCACGAGTTAAACCTTCAAAAATTGAATCATCATTACTTACAACTTGAACCGTTCCTTTTTCATCACGAATGTCAAGAAATATTACACCACCATGGTCACGAATATTTTCAATCCATCCCGAAAATTTAACATCACGTCCAACATAATCATTATTTATGTCCCCACAGTAACAATTACGATATTTATTTTCTCTCATAATTACCTCTTTTCAATTTCGCTAATCATCATATTTCTTGTCATAGCTGGATTAGCTTGACCTTTCGTTTTTTTCATAACTTGACCTACTAAAAAGTCGACAATATTAGTTCTCCCCTGCTTATAAGTTTCAATTGCTGATAGTTGTTCGTCTAGTACTTCGGTAACGATTTTTAAAATCTCATCTTCCCCACCAATTTGTTTAATACCTAATTCCTCAACAATCAAACTAGGCTCCTTTTTATCTTCTAATGATTTATAAAAAACCTCTTTACTTTGTTTTGATGAAATTTTTCCATCTTCAATCATTTTAATTAAATCAACTAACATTTGTGGTGTAAAAAATAAATCCGTTATAGTCATTTCATTTTTATTTAAATAACCCAAAATAATACTAGTAACCCAGTTAGAAACTGATTTAGGATTAGACCCTAATTTAATCGCATCTTCATAATAATCAGCAACCGCTTTTTCCTTAACAATAATTGTTGCATCATAATTAGAAATACCATATTCATTAATATATTTTTCTTTTCGTTCAGGAGCAAGTTCAGGAATTGAAGATTTTATACTTTCTAACCATTCACCTGAAAGTTTAAACTTTGGTAAATTTGGCTCAATAAAATATTTATAATCAATCGCATCAACCTTACTACGCATATAAATAGTTGTCCCTGATTCTTCATCCCATCTACGTGTTTGTTGTTCCATTATATCGTATTCGCCAGATTCCTTAAGTTCAATTTGACGTTCAATTTCATAATTAATTGCGTCTCTAACGCCACCAAACGAGTTGACATTTTTAATCTCAACTTTTGTTCCCCAATTTTCTTCCTTTGTTTCATCTAAATTTTCGTCCATGATTGAAACATTGACATCACATCTAATTTGACCTTTTTTACTATCAGCTTCACTAATACCCGCATATTGATAAATTGAGCGCATTGTTTCTAGAAAAGACACGGCCTCATTAGCCGAATGAAAATCTGGATAAGTAACTAACTCAAGAAGTGGAACACCAGCCCTGTTATAATCAATAGTTGAAACGGTTGCATAATGATCGGTACTAGCCGCATCTTCTTCTAAGTGAATATTATTAATACGAACTGTTTTTAAGGTATCCCCACATTCATAAGTTAAACTACCATATATGCCAACGGGAGCAGGTTTGGTTTCTTGCGTAATCTGAAAACCTTTTGGTAAATCTGGATAATAATAATTTTTTCTTTCAAAATAAATATATTCTGGTTGTTTACAATTTAAAATAAGACTAGCCATTAAAGCTTTTCTAATAGCTTCTTTATTGACAACTGGTAAAGTCCCCGGAAAAGCCATATCAACAGGTCGAATATTACTATTAGGTATATCACTATAAGAGTTAGCAGCACTGGAAAAAACTTTTGTCTTTGTTTCACTAATTTCGCAGTGCATCTCTAAACCGATTAAAACTTTATATCCGTTCATCTATTCTACCTCCTTAGCAATTTGGTTTTTATACTCCATTGAGTTTTCCAAAGCATAAGCAATATTTAAAACATTCGCATCATCATAACAATTACCTGTTATATTAACACCAACTGGCAAATTATTTACAAAACCATTTGGAATCGTAATTGATGGGAAACCACCAAAATTACCAATTTGTAAATGTTCCTCTAATATTTGCGTACTAGCATCTAAAATATCTAATGAACCATCTAAATGTTTAGCAGGCCCACTTCCAACTGGTAGAATGATTGCATCATATTTTTCATAAAGCTTTTTCCATTCATCAACAACTAACCTTCTAACTCTTTGAGCATTAAAGAAATAACGGTTTTTATTTTGAGCTTGCAATACATAAGAACCAATAACAAATCTTCTTTTAATAAGTGGCGAAAAACCTTCAGTACGATAATTTTTCATCATTTCAATATAATTCTTTCCTTCACCACGTGGTCCAAAAATAATACCTGTTAAATTAGACATATTACTTGTTGCTTCAGCACATGATATAACAACATAAACACTAGCTACCGCATTTAATAACTTTTTATCAATCGAAACTTCTTCAACTTCCATGCCAAGTTCACGACATTTATCAAGCGTTTTATTAAAATTTTCTAAATGCCTTTTTAATTCATCACTAGCTGATTGATAATTCTCGATATCACATATTTCTTTAACATAACATATTTTTTTACCTTTAACATCACCATTTAAAGAATCATATAAATGGATATCACTAGAATCCCAACTCGTCATATCATTTTTGTCAATGCCTTTCATATTATCAACGACAATAGCGGCATCACTAACACATCTCGATAAAACACCACAGTGATCTAAACTACTAGCGAAAGGAAATAATCCATACCTTGAAATCATTCCATAAGTAGGCTTATAACCAACAATTCCACAATAAGCAGCCGGTTTTCTAATTGAGTCGCCTGTATCACTACCAGTGGCATATGGATATACGCCTGCTGCTACCGCACACGCACTACCCGAAGAAGATCCCGCACACATTCTCGTTCGATCCCATGGATTTTTAACAACACCAGTATGTCCAGTTGTTCCAGTTCCACCCATACCAAATTCATCTAAAACAGTTTTATTGGTAGCTATAGCACCAGCCTTTTCCAAATTTTTAATAGCCGTTGCGGTAAAAAAAGGAACATAATCTTTTAAAGTATTAGAAGACCCTGTACTTAAAATATCTTTCGTACTATAATTATCTTTAATACCATAAGGAATTCCCGATAATAAATTATCAGTTACATTACCACCTTTAGCATCATCTAAAATTGTAACAAAAGCATTATATTTTTCCTGAATCTCATGCGATTTCTTTAAAGATTCTTTAACTAGTTCATCACTCGTAACAACACCTTTTTTTAAATCTTCATGAAGCTCAACAATTGTTTTTTCCATATAACTCATACTATTCCACCACCTTTGGCACTTCAACCTCACGGTCATTATAAACATCACAATTTTTTAACAAATCTTCAATTGGTGTAGATTCCTCTACCTCATCTTCTCTTAACTCAAATGAAAAATCATCTAAACACCAAGACATTGGTTCAACTTCTTCAATATTAGGTATTTCGTTAATAACATCGATATTCTTATCAATTATTTCAAACTCGTCTAATACCATCTGATTTTCTTCTCGCGTTAGGCCAATTAATAACTTATCAGCATAATCATCAACCATTTCACTCGTAAATTTACTATCCATGATAATCCTCCTTTTATATAAAAAATTCCTGAACGACAAAATTCAGAAATTTTATTAACAAATATGGCGCCTGATGTAGGACTCGGACCTACGACCTACCGGTTAACAGCCGGGTGCTCTACCAACTGAGCTAATCAGGCAATAAGTGGCGCTCAATGTAGGACTCGGACCTACGACCTGCCGGTTAACAGCCGGATGCTCTACCAACTGAGCTAATTGAGCAGATATGGCGCCTGATGTAGGACTCGGACCTACGACCTACCGGTTAACAGCCGGGTGCTCTACCAACTGAGCTAATCAGGCAAAATAACTAAAAAAACAGCTATCTCATCCACTTAAGGACGAATAACTGTGTATCCGCGGTACCACCCTTATTATTATATATCACTATATAATCACTCATTGTTCTTCTGAACTTGTAATGGTAACGGATCACAGTCCGACTTATTCTACTTTCTAGAGATTTCGATAAGTAACTCCGTGGTGTTATTCATATTAGCCACATTGTTAGTTCTCACCATTCTAACTCTCTTTAAATAGAAACTAATATTACTTCTCCACTTCACAGTTTTAAAATAACTAGATATAGTATATAATAATTGGTTAATGTTGTCAACAACTTTTAAAACGATTTTTTATTTTAAATAATACTATCAATATAATATATACTATTTATCTAATATTGTGAATAATTAACATTCTATATTTATTTTATCATATCCATAGAATTAGTTACATGATATATATAATCATCTACACCTAGATTAGGTTCCGGTTTTGAATATTCATAACATCTTATTAAATTTATATCTTCCTTTATTGCTCTTCCTGTTTGCATCGCAAACTCTAACTGTTTATATTTTACATATTCAATCAATGTTTCTTCACTAGCAAATTCATGAATCCCTCTATTTGCTCCAAAGGAATGTTCAAACCAATACCATTTACCATTCTCAAAATAAATTAAAAATGTATGAGTTGGCTTATTATTAGGTTCATTAACTTCAAACCACATAAAAATAGTCTTATATTGATAATTATGATCGGCAAACCATTTTCTTTCTAATTCGACTTGATCCCAACAAGTTCCATATTGACTTTTTATTAACCCATCACCATCTTGCACAATACATTCTGAATACCAATCATTTTCCCATTCTTCACTATTTTGGTCCTTATATATTTTCCCATTTTTACCAACAAATCCATATTTTATATTTTGTGTCATATATTGAAATAATTGTTTTGGATTAGTAATGTCTTCATAATTCATAATTATCACCTAATATATTTTAACATAAAAAAGGTTAAAATAAATATTACTATCAAATTAAACTTATGATATTAAATAATTCTCACTTGTAAAAGCAAATTCCACTTTGAAGTAGAATTTAAGTTTTCAAAGAATTAGATGGAATTTAAATATTCAAAATATTATAATAACTCCTCG
>JAAWGF010000039.1 GCA_022795155.1 Bacilli bacterium
CCACTATTAAATCCCTCTTCTTTAGCTTCAGCAATATAAGTATTATATTCTAATTCTTTTTTAGATAATTTTGTGTATATCCCGATATACTCATCATCACTACATAACATATCTATTTCATTCATAAATTCAGACCCTCCTTCATTACCTAATAGAACAATAGCTAATTTATATAATTCATCACGTTTTTTAGTCATCAATAAGCGGCACCATTTCGATATTACATTGAAAATTATTTAAGTTGATTTGAATAGTTTCATCAATATTTTTATAATCTTTATTGACATATTCTAGCTCTCCACCATGGATTTTACAGGCTAAAACAATATTGCGTTCAATTACTCCTGTCGATTTTCTTTCATTAGATAATTTAATATTTATTAATTTACCATTATAGCTTAATACTAAGTCGACTTCATTACTAGCTTGTTTTTTATTATTAAGCAGTAATTTTCTTTTTAATATTTTTAAATTTTCTTTAATACTATCAAGAGGTATTTCTAAATAGTCGGATAAAAAATGTTCTAAAACATAAATATTTTTTTCATTATTAAAGATAGTTGTAAACATAAAATCTATATTCAAAGGAATTATTTCATTATTTTTTAATTTATTTTTTCTTACACTATTTACAATAAATATCACCTCAGGTAATAAATTAACATTTATAGAAATACTTGTAAAATCACTAATTTTTAATTTTAATGCATACCTGATTACAAATTTTTTATATTATTAAGCTAATATTTTAAATTGGTTATTTATATTTTTGTTTTTAATAATATTGGTATAAAAAGAAAAAAATCAGAAATTCTGATTTTCTTACCAACCCCATCTTTGAACACTAAAAAGTGCTTGTGAATTTGAAACATTTGTCACGCTAGCCTGTGATGAAAAGGCTAAATCAAACCACACGTTACCATTACTCCATGCATTTCGCATATCATATCCAGTATCTAAAACTACGGCATAGAAAGGGGCTAAAATACCATTGTCTACTGCTATTATAGTTCCACATGGGAAAGCACTTGTTGCAGCAGCTAAAATTCTGACCTCGCCGAATTCCTGATCTACATAAGTTGTTCCATTATTTATTAAACTATGATTATTTCCCTCACGAGTTCGACATGAAACATTTCCAACAGGACTACAGCCTGGGCAATCTGGACCATATCCAGTTAATCTTCCGTAAAAATAACCCTGGTTCCCAGTTCCTACTTCAATTACTTCATTAATGACTTCTTTTAAGACTATTTGCGTCTTGTCATAATTATTTACATAAACAATTCCGTCTTCACCCTTAACTAATACCTTGCTTATATTAGAAGGTATTTTACTATTATATTGATAAATCGTCTCATAATTTATTGTTTGATTTTCAACATATGAGTTTTTAGTTACATCGGAATTTTTGATTTCTGTATCAACACTATTTAATACGCCAAATAATGATAAAACTGTCACAACTAAAAAATTGACAAAATTACCAATCACTTGGATTAAATATATATTCATATTTCACCTCAATTTGTCGCAAGTGCTGAAAAAATTATATCACAGTTTTTACTTCAAGTCAAATTGGGCCACAGTATTGTTAGTTGTAATAGTAATTACATTATCAATATCCATGCCCTTAAGTTCGGCAATTTTTTTAGCGACTAAATAAACGTTCTTGGGTTCATTTTTCGTACCCCTTAGTGGAACAGGCGCTAAATATGGACTATCTGTCTCTAATAATATATGCTTAATATCTATGTTTTGTACTACTTCTTGAATCTTTTTAGCATTTTTAAAAGTAATGATTCCACCAACTCCCAATTTAGCTCCTTTTTTAATAAATGATTTAGCCATTTCTAAACTTTCTGAAAAACAATGAATTGTAACATTTACCTGATATGCATTTTCCTTATTTAAAATATCATAAGTATCTTGAATCGCATCTCTCGTATGAATAACAATCGGCTTTTTATATTGTAAAGCTAATTGGATTTGACGAATAAAAATTTCCTTTTGTAATTCTTTATCGTACTCATAATGATAATCAAGACCAATTTCGCCAATTCCTACTATATGCCTATCATTGATATGTTCTTCAATATATTTTAAATGTTTTTCAATATCATTAGTAATCTCAGTAGGGTGGATTCCTAAAACACCATATATATTATGGTACTCACTACATAATTTAACGACATCAATATTTGATTCATGATCAGCTCCGCTTACTATCATTATATTATCTTCCATATTATTAATAATTTTCCGAACATTCTCATAATCTTTATGGCTTAAATGACAATGTGAATCGATTAACATATATAATCACTTCCTATTTAAGATTATACCAAAAAATCATAGCTTTCGCCATGACTTTTAAATTAAATACTTATATAAAATTATTTTATTAAAATATTACCATTCTTATAATTATTAAAGTATATTAATTTTTCTTTATATACAAATATCTAATTAAAAATATAGTAAGTGCGACTAAATAAAACACATCTATAAATTTAAAATCAACCAATACACTCCCTAATATTAATAAAAATAGTACTGAATATGGTAATAAAATAACCATATGTTGTTTTCCTTTTTGTATCATTGATAATCCCTCTTCTATTCTTTTAGCACAACATATTTAATATACCAATTTTTATTATATATTTCAAATGTTATTAGCATTTTGTCATCGACAATTTACATCATTTTACACAAATTATTTGTTCTATTTTGTCGATAATTCGTCTAGTGTCTTTTCTTTGTCGATTCTGTCAAATAATGGATGAGGATTATTCAAGTGAATACCTATATCCATACCAGTAAAATCTTTAATAGAATCATACTGATTATTTTCTGTATTTAATTGATGAAAAATTTCCTTAGATGTATCTGGTAAAAAAGCACCTAACAAAACAGCCCCATGACGAATAGATTCTAATAAATTATATAAAACAGTTGCTAATCTATCTTTCTTTGTTTCATCTTTGGCAAGCAACCAAGGTGTTGTTTCATCAATATATTTATTTGACCGCTTGAATATCTCAAAAATAGCGTCAATAGCTTCGGCGATTCGGTAACCGTTCATTTTTTCTTCAACAATCTCGTTTGTTTTTAGAACTAAATCAATTAATTCTTTGTCAACTGCCTCAGGGCAATTAGCTTCCATTACTTCCCCATCAAAATATTTATGACACATACTTATTGTTCGGTTAACCAAGTTTCCTAAAACATTTGCTAAATCCGAGTTATAACAATCAATTAATAATTCATTTGTATAGTTACCATCATTAGCAAATGGTATTTCATGCAATAAATAATAACGAACTGCATCGACACCAAAAATACTAGCTAAATCATCAGCATAAACAATGTTTCCTTTTGACTTACTCATTTTGTCATTACCAAATAATAACCATGGATGACCAAATATTTTTTTAGGAAGTGGTAAATCTAAGGCCATTAAAATTATAGGCCAATAAATTGTGTGAAAACGTAAAATATCTTTTCCAATTAAATGTAAGTCGCATGGCCAGTATTTTTTAAATTCTTCGCTTTGGGAATCAATATCATAGCCTAAAAATGTAATATAATTTAAAAGAGCATCTAACCAAACATAAACAACATGTTTAGGATCAAAATCAACAGGAATACCCCAATTAAAAGTAGTTCTTGAAACGCATAAATCCTGAACACCCGGTTTTATAAAATTGTTAACTATTTCATTTTTACGAGAAATAGGCTCAATAAAATCAGGGTGTTCATCTAAATATTTTTCTAATTTTTCGGTATAATTACTTAATTTAAAAAAGTAAGCTTCTTCTTTTTCTTGATGAACATCCCTACCACAATCAGGGCATTTGCCATCAATTAATTGTGAATCAGTAAAAAATGATTCACATGGTGTGCAATAAAGGCCTTCATAATAACCTTTATAAATATCGCCTTGATCATATAATTTTTTAAATACTTTGGCAACCACTTTTTCATGACCTGGGTTGGTTGTTCGAACAAAACGGTCATAGCTAGTATTCATTGAATCCCATATTCTTCGGATTTCTAATGACATTTCATCTACAAATTCTTGGGGATCTTTATTTATTGATGCTGCTTTTCCTTCAATTTTTTGCCCATGTTCGTCAGTACCTGTTTGAAAATAAACGTCATATCCCGTTAATCTTTTATAACGCGCAATCGCATCCGCTAAAACAATTTCATATGTATTTCCTAAATGGGGCTTAGCTGATGTATACGCAATAGCGGTTGCTATATAAAATTTTTCCTTTTCCATATATTTTCCCTCCTTAATTGGTCGAACCAATTCCGCTAGTTCGTTCTTTTTTTATTTCTTCTTCATTATCTATTGTTAAAAATTTAACAAAGATCCCTTGACATATTCTATCTCCTTTTTTGATTATTAAATCGTCTGTTCCTTCATTTTGTATTTTAACAAAAAGATGCCCATCATTATCAGGATTATTATAGTAGTCACTCTCGACGATTCCTACTTGATTACACATTCGTGTATTATACCTAAATCCTAAGCTACTACGAATCACAATCATAAGCATTTCATCACTATTCATATTAACTTTTATGCCTGTAGCTATTTTTTTAGTTTCACCAGGTTTTAAAGTAAAATCAAATAATGATTCAAAATCATAACCAGCACTATATTTTGTTTGCCTTTTTGGTAAATTATATTCATTATATAATTTTTTATCATTAGAGATATCTTTTTTAAATTGTTCAAAATTTATTTTTTCAAAATAACGCATAATACCACCTCAAAACAAAAAGATACTACAATTTAAGGGCGAAATGACCGCGGTACCACCTTATTTATAGTATCTTACTATATCTTAATTATTTAACGCATAAATACGTCTTAATCTAAATATCGATTAAGAAACTCCAGAATCATTCGAAATACTTTTCATTATCTGTTTTCCAGCAACACAGACTCTCTATAAATTACTAATTATTTTTCTTTCTTTCAAAGTTTTTCAAATTTGTTTGTATTATAGCACTTTTTTATTTAATCTTCAAGATATTTTGTAAAGAAAGATGTTACAAATTGAATAATTTTACTATCTATTTCCATTAACTCTTCTGTTTCTGAATATATAATTAACAAACCAATTGTATCACTTTCAACAATAATTGGGCTAATAAGAAAATAACCTTTTAATATTTCATCGTTAATTATTTTTAAAGCAGTTACTTCCTCTATTTTCGTTAATTCCCTTGTTTTTAAATAAGTAGCTAGTTCACTACTTATTTCTTTATTAAAATATTTTTTCTTTAAATTTCCATCAATAGCTATAATTTTATCAGTATCAGTTATAATAACATCATGCTTTAAAAATTTATGAATAGTTTTAGAAAAATTTATGACATAATCGCTTATTTTACCTAAACTGGAAAATTTAGATAAAATGATATTGTCATTATTATCAGTAAATATTTCTAAGCTATCACCATCATGTATTCTTAATGTTTTTCTTATTTCTTTAGGAATAACAATTCTTCCTAATTCATCAATTCTGCGAATAACACCAGTCGACTTCATAAATTCCTCACTTTCTAGTGTTATTGTGCTTAAATTAAGTTAATTTATACCAATTTTTAATTTATTTTTATCAACGTTAAAACTTAATTTTTTAAATTCTAATTTATTGCGAAAAATCAATTTTAATGTTATATTAAAAGACAAATTTTAATTTTGAAAGAAGGATATATTTTATGGAACAAATAAAAATTAGCACAATAGATGAAATATATAATGATGATAACTTTATCAAATTTCAAGCATTTAATAATTTGGATGCCACAAAAATAGATTTAAGCAATTTTCATGCCAACATTAAAGATGTTGTTAATTGTAATTTAGAAAATACTAGGTTAAAAATATTTTTAACTCATGAAAATAATACTGGTTTTGATTCAATGATTAGAATAGTTGATTCTAATATTATTGGGACAAAGTTTGTTAGTGATGAAAAAAAGCAAGATAACTCTACTAGAAAAATTAATGTCTATTTAGATAATGTTATGTTAGATGAAGAACAAATTAAATATTTAAATGCTTTATATAAAAACGATAACTTCCAAATATATTATGACTTAAATACGATTTTAAATAATGATGGGATAGTAATTGATTCGCTTGAATTATTAGGATTATTAACAAGATTTTTAGATAATGCTATTTCTAGGACGCCTATTTTTAAAGAAAAAGAAATATATGAAATTGTTGACAAAATTGAAAAAACAATTATCAAAGATAAAGATGGTGATTTAAAAACAATTTACGATAATATAGTGAGTCAACTATCAAATTATGAAAAAATTATTATGTTTAGAAATTCAAATATACAAAACGTTACTTTTGAAAATTTAGAGATTAATGAAAAAGTGTATAATATTTTAAAAACATTTACTATTAGAAATTGCAACTTACGAAATGTCACTTTTACAAATAGTTTAAATACTATGTTTCATAATGATGATGACTTTTTTCATTATGTTCATTCATATAATTCAGTTGAAAATACTAAGATGCCAAATATTAATTATAATAGTTGGCAAGACATCAAATCTCGTAGAATTAGCTCAACACCATTTACTTTCATGAAAAATTTATATGTGGAATTAGACCGAAAATGTAACGCAAAATGTTCTTTCTGTCGAAATGACTGCATGGAAAAATGTAAATATAAATTTAAAAATATTATGAATAACTTAAATAGGATTGTTGGAGGTATTAATAATATTTTTATTGGCGGTGGAGAACCTACTGTTAATAAAAAAGATTTATATAAACTTTTAGATATTTATCGTTATAGTAGAAATATTTATACTGTTTCTAATGGTACAGCAACATTAGATTTTTATAAAAACTTGGACTCGAAAATATATATTAGTAGACACCATTTTGATGATAAAATCAATGCGGATATTTTCAGTATTAATAAAAAAAAGATTTTAAGTATGGATGATTTATCACAATTATATGATTTAACATTAACATGTACTTGTATTAATGGCGGTATTGATTCTGTCGATAAAATTATTGAATATTTACAGGAAGCTGAGTCATACAGTATTAGAAATATTGTATTCTCTAATTTACACGATGATGCTTCAGTTAATACTTTTGATGGTTCATATAAAAATTTAAATGTAAAAAATGATTTATTTGATGAAGCGATTAATATATTAAAACTTCAAGGATTCGATTATAATTATCCTGTAATCTCTTCTGGTGGTTATAAAATGTATATGTTAAAAAATAATCTTTCACGTTTAAGAGTTGCATTTAAACAATATATTTCCAAAAATGAATTAGCTAATTTATGGTTAAATGCCGTTAAAAGAACTTTTGACTTATCAATGGCACCTGATGGTTCTATTTATGAAAATTGGGCCCAAGATGAAAATAAAACAAAAGTTTTAAAATAACGCTTTATTATTAATTAAAAAGAGAAAATTAGATATTATCAAAAAGTAGAATTCTACTTT
>JAAWGF010000010.1 GCA_022795155.1 Bacilli bacterium
CTCAAATGAAAAGGTAAATTCCACTTTGAAAGGTTAAATGCTATCTTTTCGTTTGAAAAATTAGAAAAGAGTAAAAATGTATAGATTTTTATTCTTTTTATTATAAAATTATGCAATTAAAAGAGGATTATACGATTGAAGATACAGAAGATTATAAGAATGATTTTATCATTTATAGTTATGGTTTGAGGGGAAAGCTAGAACCATGGAATAATAAATATCTTGGTTTAAAGGATTATTATGATAAATGTAACTAAAAAAAGGTAACGAAATGATGTAATTATATATTGGGAAAATTAATATAATATATTTCCATTATTGAACAAGTATGATATAATAACAAAGTATGATATAATAACAAAGTATGATATAATAACAAATTAAGGGAGGTTTTGATATGGAAAATATAGAAAAATTAGATGATATGTTATATAAAGCTATGTATGGTATTCCTAAAGCTGGTGATTCTGAAAGTATATGGGAGCAAATTAAAAATGATTCTAGCATCTTGAAAGAGGCTATTAAAGTAAAAAAAGATAAATGGAATGAAAAAGATACAGTAAATGGTTTGGCTATTTCTAATGCCATGTTAATTGATTATAAAGATGTAGAGCAAGATTCTTATAATGAATTAATAAAGTCCATTTATTTAAATACTGATATTGCTAGAATTGTTATGAATGGTTGTTCATTTTTATTAATGAGTTTATGGAATCATAATTTAAAATTAACAAAAGAGCAAAAAGTATTTGTGGTTAATGAAGCTATGAATATGTCTGGAACTATTAAACATAATACATGTAATTCGCAAGTGGCTACTATGGCACGTGTTCATGGTGTAGGCCCATTTGATATTAGATATCATATTTTAAGAAATCCTAATTGGACTTTGGATGAGAAACAAGAATTGGTTATGGATTTTTATGAAAATGATAATGATTATGATGATTGTTTAGAGCAATGGGAATTGGGTATTGTTAATGATTTTTCTTATTATAAAGGTTTAGAACTACCAACAAATGATGAATACGAGCTATTAAATGAATATTCTTATGAAATGTTATTAAAATATTATGGTAGTGAGGATATTGTTGATAGAATTTGGTCAGAAATTCAGTTTTGTAAGCAAATGCATCAATTAAGACCAATGCAATATGAAAAGAAATTTTCAAAACAGAAAGTTTTAGGATAAAATAAATTATAAAATTATTTAATTAAAAAACATAGTTAATACTTTTTAATAGTGAACTTTGTTTTTTTACTATATTAAAAAATTGATATTTGTTGTGATAACTACATTATTTTATAATGAAAATATAGGGGATAGGTACAATGGAGCAAATGAAAAACATTTATGATAATTTAATTACATGTATAAATAAAAATGATAATTTATCAGAAATTATTAATAGTCTTAAGACATTAAGCTCAAGGTTTGATAGTAGTTTAAGTGCAAGATTAGATGAATTAGAAAACTTAATAAATAATCTTGAAAAAGAAAAATCAATAAATGAGGATAATAGGAAAGTATATCAAAAACAGTTTAGTGAGTTGTTTTATTAATATTATAAAATACATTGTGAATTTTCGCATGAGGCAATTATTTTTAATGACAATGAGATGGATGCAAGAGCAAATGCGTATGCTAGTGTTTTAGCAAAATATAAAAATATACAAGGTTTTGATGAAGGCAAATTTAATGAAATTACTGAAAATTATAATGAAATTTGTCAATGGCTTAATTTCTTAGAATCTGAATGTATGCGAAGACCAGATGATACTAATAGAAATTTGAAAGGTTTAGATTTTAATCCTTTATGTAGAAATTTAGGACTTTATCTTACATTAAGTGCAAAATATGAAAAATTTATTAATTCAATTCTTTTGAAAGAATTTTATTACATCCTTAATAATACTAGTCAACTTCTTTTAACATATACTAATAATAAATTCCCTATAAAGGGACATCAAAGTAGTAGTCGTATGTTTTTATGCCAATTTCATTCAGAGAGAACACCATCTATGAGAGTATCTATTAATAAGAATTTCTTTAATTGTTTTGGATGTGGAATGCATGGCAATCAAATTGATTACTTAATGGCTTACGAAAAACTAACTTATGATCAAGCAGCTCATCTACTTGCAGAGATATATTTAATTGATATACCAGATAATCTTTATAAGAATAGCGAAAATGCTTTTCTTGTAAATAAATATCGTGATGTATTAATTAGTGATGATTATAGGAAATTTTTAATAGATTCTTATAATGATGTGAAGGGAACCATGGATGGTGCTGATAAATTATATTCAAATATGTTTGCGCAAATAGAACGAGTAAAAGCTGGTGAACGTGATAATAATTTTTTATTCAATAAAAACTCAAAAGAGTATGTACATAATATCTTAATAAAAAAATAGTAATAATATTTTGAAGGAGAATTTGAATGTTATTTAATTTTGATGTTATACAATTAGATTATAAAGATAGATTAGGAAATTTAGATGCTAAAGCTCATGGCGTTGTAAAAAGTAATAAAAATTTTCCCATCTTTTTAATTGATAGTAAAGAAGTCGTATTTAAACCATTATCAAAAACGAAACCTTTATCAACCCCTTTTTTTGCGTATAGTGAGGTCTTTTGGTCAACGATAATCAACCATTATTTTGATGCATCAGCACCAATATATAAATTGGCGATATGTAGTAATTATGATGATGCTTTTGCCTCCAAATATCATCATGGTACAATTGTTGATTCTTTAGAAAGATCAAATTGTAAATTGATAAATTTATATCAAATTCTTTTAAAGAATACAGAAGATGATATAGATATAAAAAATTATATAAATTTTTGTGAACAATTTTACGATTATACGAAAATATTGGATGCAAAAATAATGAATGACGAAAGGCAATTAGGCGAACAATTGGCTTATCAGATCTTATTATCGATTTTACGCTTAGATCAAAATTATCATTATGAGAATCCTCTCTTTTATGAGAGTGAGGGGCAAATAGTATCTATGACTTCTCCTATAGATTACGAATTTTCTACGATGTTTATGTATTTAGATAATCTAAAAGTTAATATGGAAAAGTATCAATTTGCACTTAATAAATTATTATTAAAACGTGATGAACATGATCTGTTTGAAATGTTAAAATATGAAACATTTGCTACAATTCCTAAAAATATAGAAAAGATTGTCGAAAAGTATCCACAAGTAGTTAGTGAATTTTTAAAGAGATTACAAATATTAATATACGATTTAGAAAGATTTGGATTTAAATTAGAAGACAATGGATATATAACCACATTTAATTCGTCTAATTATAAAATTGGTCATGCTCGTTTTAAAATAAAGGATGAAGCCATGGCTTTAGAATTAGAAGATATGTTGCCACAGTATAAGGTGGATATAAATTCTATAAATGGTGTTATTTATGACGAAACATTAAATACTTGCAAAATATTAAAAAAAGAACTTGAAAAAAGAGTAAATTAATATATTCCATAATTCTATTAAGGGTTACTTATAAACTCTTTTTTCTATGCTATGTAATTACAAAATCTATATGATTTTAAATTTAATATTGTAAAAATGAAATACAATTTACAGAAACTATTTACTTTTCCTAAAAATAACTTTATAATAGACAATTAAACAAAGAGGGGTATTATGGAATTAAATAATTTTTATTTACACGCTATTGATTGCAATGATGGTAAGGACTTTGATGAAAAAAACGCTTTAGTAAAATTAGAAAAAATATTGCAATCTGGATATATCTTATCAAGGAGAAAAATGGGAGATCTTGATGAGCGTAAGGGTGGTTGGAACGGTTTTGATTATATTTCTTTATGTGATTACGCTAAGAAAGACGCACCCCTTATGAAAATAATAGTTTTTATAAGGGATATACTGCTTATGATTCATATATAATGACATCTTTATCCTTAATTATAAATAAAAAGTGGGTAAGAGCTATAACGCCAACACTTGTGCATCCTGTTATATGTGATTGGAATTCTCTACAAGAAATGCGATATATTGGAATTCATTATCAAGCGAGATATACAGATTTTCCTGATGAAGTACAGGTAAAGAATCAAATAACTTTAAATCGATTAGAAGGAATAACTGTTCCGCTTTCCTATATGGTTAATGCAAAAGACAAAAGAGTTTTTTCAACAGAAGAAATTAAATATTTTCTTAATAGGACTAAAGAATTATTAAAAAAATATGAAAGAGAAGTACCTATATATGATTTAGGAACAATGACACAACTAGATAGTGATAAAACCTTAACTATGGTTATTGAACAAAATAAAAGAATTTAAAAAATGTTGTTATTTTGAGAGGTTGTAATGGAATAATTTTATTACAACTTTTTTATTTATATTCATTACAAAAAGTAATTTTATTGCAGAATAATGTATAGTGATTGTCTATTATATCGATAAGTCAAATTAATTATTTTGAAATTAAAAATGTATTTTCAATTTTTGATTAAATTTAATTATATAAAATAGGAAAAAAGTTGGTACTATGAAATTATAATGACTATTTATTTGTGTACATATATAATATATATTAATTTTGTAAATTAATAATGTAGGGAGAGAAGCTATGGAAAAAGTATTAAAAATAATAAAGGAAAGATGTCCACATAATCATCAATGTCGAGCTGTTAAGATTTGCCCAGTAGGGGTATTATCGCAAAATATAAATGAAGTACCTAAAGTAAATTCTGATATATGTATTAAATGTGGCAAATGTTCAAAGTTATGTCCTAAGAAAGCGTTAATAATTGAAAATATTTAATAAATTTATTTTAATAATTTATTTATAACTTTTATATATTTTGTGATACAATATAATTAAATTAATTCTTATAAATTAAATATATAGTTATTTATAATATAAGATTTGTTGGGGGTATTGATATGAGAAGATGTTGCGCTAATTGTGAATGGAATATTTCACCTCGGGACGAAGAAAGTATTTTGGAGGAGCAACATTATGATGATGAAAGTTTAGATAGACCAATGGCAGGAGATTGTGTGTTAGGTCAAACTCACGATGAAAATTTTTATTGCCCTGAACATAAATATTGTGGCAATGTAGAAAGAACATATGCTCTATATGATGATAAGTATGCTGGAACAGGCTTTTTAATTATTCATATGCTTGATGATGAAATAGATAAGTTTTTTAAAATTTCATCTTGTATGCAAAGTAGTTTGCCACACTTTTTAATATATGGTTGTGGCAAAGTTAGTAATGATAGATTACATAAGCGTTTTAAAACGATAAATTTTACGATAGATAAAGATAATGAATTATTTACTGTATTTAATAATTTGGCTCAAAATTTAAACAATAAGAATTTATATTCATTTGACGGTGTGTTAACTAAAAAGGATAATCTTCAGTTTATAAGTCAGCCTGATGATGTTTTAATTAATTTTAATAAAGATGTTTTCGGTGTAAAGCAAAAATCGGATTATGCAAGTATAAATCTTGTTTATAATAATGATTGTGAATTTTACGATTTATTAAGTGAATTTTATAATAATTTATTAAAGTTATCTATTAATACTTCAACAGATAAAGATATAGAAGAATTAAAAGTTATGCAGAAAAGATATTATAAAAATTTTTAATAAAAAAGAATAATGATTAATATTATAGTGTTTGTTAATTTCTTTAATAATAGTATAATATTTGACAAATATCTATAGGATGAGGTGTATTTTTGGATAGCAGTCTTATTTGGCAAGAATATAATATTAAAAAAATTAAATTAAAAAATAGAGTTGTACGAGCAGCAACAAATGAACATTTAGGAACTATTGATGGAATTGTAACTGATGCTTATATTAACACATATAAAACTTTAGCAAATAGTGGTATTGGTTTAATAATAACGTCGCATATGGCAATTGATAAAAATCAGCGAGCTGATTTAACACATATATGTATTAATGAAAAAGAAAATTATGATAAACTAAAATTATTAACTAATGAAGTTCATAAAGTAGGTGCCAAAATAATATGTCAAATCTCTTATGGTGGTTATAGGGCTATAAAAATAGTGGGTAATAAATGTATGACACCTAGTGGTAATGATGGAACAAAAGAAATGTCATTAAAAGATATAGAAGATTGTATTAGTAATCATGTTAAAACTATTCGCCTTACTAAAGAACTTGGTTTTGATGGTGTTGAGCTTCATTTAGCGCACGGTTATTTATTAAATGAATTTTTTAGATCCTTTTTATAATAAAAGAAAAGATGAGTATGGTGGTTCTATTAAAAATAGGTATAAAATAATTCATCAAATTTTATTAAAAATTAGCGATTTAATAATAGATCCAAATTTTTTAGTGATAGCAAAAATTACTTCTCGTTCACAAGGTGGAGATCCTTTATTTTTAGATGAATATCTTTCAATATGTAAATTTTTAAAAGAAGATAAAGTTGATGCGATTGAAGTTAGCGGAAATGACTATAAAAATTATAAACAAGATGGACCATATTTTTTAAATAATGCTTTAAAGATAAAAAGAGAAGTAAATATTCCTATTATTTTAGTAGGTGGATTTAGAAATAAAGAACAAATTGATGTTACACTTGATAAAGGAATTGATTTAGTCTCTATGTCACGACCATTTATTATTGATAAAAATTTTATGGAGAAACTTAAAAATAATCAAACAAGTAAATGTATTAGTTGTAATAAATGTTTTGAAGTATATAAAAAATTATATAAACATTGTATTTTTGATAAAGAAAAAGATTTACAATTGTATGAAAATTTTGGTGATAATAAATAATTATATATTTTAAAAATATTATTTTTATGAGAGGTGTTTTTCTTGAATATAATAAGCGATAATTTTTTTAAATTCAACATTAATGTAAATAGGTAAGATACATCGGCGTTAATAAAGTGTTTAGAACATGAGAAGGATATAGATTTATATAAAAAGTGGATAGCTAAGGAATACAATTTAGCTGTAAATGATGATAAAGTATATAATAGAACAGATTTAGTAACAAAATTAAAAGATAGGATTGATAAACTTTCCTCATCTAATGACCGAAACCAAATTGTACAATTTTTGTCAAGATTATTATCAGCTAAATTTTCTGGTAGGAAACAATCTGATAAATATACAATCTCATTTGAAAAATTATTAAATTATTTTGTAAAGAAAGTAGAAGAACAGAATGGTATTAAATTGGATTATAAATTAGTAATAGCTAGAGATATGTATGATACTAAAGATTTATATAAAAAGATAGAGGAATATTATCCCTCCATGTTAGATGAATTTAATAAGTTGTCCAATGAAGAAAAAGATGTTTGGATAAAACGGGCTAGAACTAATTTTTTAATTAAAGGAAATATTGATTACTCTAATCTTTCTATCGATGAACTTAATAATAAATTTATTGAGGCAAGGGTAAATAACGAGTGTTTTTTAGCAGCCGATTATGATCTTCGTATTGATTTTTGGGAAAGAATGAATTCTATATCCTTATTTGGTACTTGGGGAAAAACACCCTGTGCTTCACCTACTGACGGTGGATTACATTTAAAATCGACTAGGTCTTCTAATACCGATTTTTGGATAGGGACAGGTGTTTTTAAATTAGATGAAAATAATAATATTCTTGAAGAATTAATATTATCTCATACACAATATAATGATAAAAAAGATAGTATAAAATTTTTAGAATCAGACAATGATGAATTAAAACAAATATCTAGGAATTTTAATTTATTTCCTTATATAAGATGAAGAATTAATAAAACATAGCAAATAAAAGTTGTTATGTTTTTTAGTTGTATATCTCTTTGAATTATCTGAGTTCAATGTTATAATTAAGATATAATTCTAAAAGGAGGAAAAAATGAATGAAGAAGATTTTAGTTGTTTCGACAGGAGGAACAATATCACAAGAGCATACTGATACAGGAGTGGCCGTAAGTAATAATAATGCCTTTAGAGGCAATACTTTTCTGGAGTATTAAATTCATTTAAAGAAAAGTTAAATTTAGAAACTATCGATTCAATTACTATTATGAATAAAGATAGTTCAAATATGATTTCAAAAGATTGGGAATTAATAGTTCAAGCAATATATGACAAATATGATGATTATGATGCTTTTGTTGTAACACACGGTACTAATACTATGGGATATGCAACAGCTGCGGTTTCATATGCAATAGGTAATTTAGGTAAACCAGTAATATTTACTGGCTCACAAGTATCATATGGTATTCCAGGTTCTGATGCATTAATGAACTTAGAAAATATACTAAGAGTAATTATAGAAAAAGAAGAATTGGCAGGGGTATTTCTAATTTTTGGTAGTAAAATTATAACAGGTACAAGGGTTAAAAAGAAAACAGAATTTGATTATGATGCATTTAAAACATTTGGTCGATTGCCAGATATAGGTTACTTAGGGAACACAATTGTATTTAATGATATGGCTTTAGATAGGTATTTGTACCATTTAGGAACAAAAAGCAAAACTAAGGATGGATTAGTCCTAAGAAATAAGTTTGATAATAATATAATGTCATTAACCGAATTTCCTGGGTTAAAATCAGAATATATTATTAAACTTGCAGAAAGTGGAGTTAAAGGTTTTATACTTCGTGCAACTGGGGCTGGAGATCCTAATGTAGCCCCTGAAGGTGCTGATTATCCTAATTTAAGAGAAGCATTTTCTTATTTACGAGAACATAAAATACCAATCGAACAACACAAGCCCCAGATGGTGTATCAAGTATGAGTGTGAATGAACCTGGAATTTTGGCGAAAGAACTTGGCGCAATTCCTGCTTGGGACATGAGTATGGAAACAATGGTAACAAAATTATCTTGGTTAATTGCTAATGGATATAGTTATGAAGATATACAAAAATTAATGTTAACATCTTTTAGGGGCGAAATTGATAGATAAATATCTATTATATTATTTTTTAAAAGAGGCCTTTAATAATAATTAAAGATAATTTATTGTGGGGAATGCTATGAAATTAATAACTAAAGAAAATTTATCGCAGTTTGTTGATTATTATCATGGCTTTCATGATAGTCATATAACAGCGCTAAATTATAATATTGCAGCTGCTAAAATAGAATGTTTAATAGATGTTTATTGGTCCGGAGAACCGACTATCACATCTAGTGGTGTTTATGAAACGAATAAAACCAAAGTAAGAATAATATTTAATGAGATTGAGCAATGCAATAATAAAGCCATGTTTGCGTGGGATTATATTAATAATTCCTTTATTGATTATGTAAATATCAAAAATAAAGAATTTATTTGTTTTGCTGATGATCAAAAGAATCCTTTAGTTTATATTGTTTGTGAGAGTATGGAATATGAAGAATTAAATAGTTAATTAAATATTATAGAAAAAATTTATTATATGAGGTTATTATGTATAAAGATGAGATAAGGGATACTATGGCACAAATTCGTGAATACAATCTTTATTTTTTTAACGAATGTTTAAGTATATATATAAAACTACTTTTCACTTTTCCTAAAAATAGCGATTTGAGAAAACAGTTATGGTTATTTGTTAATAATTATTTTTCGCATTTTAAATTAGAAAAAGAAATATTATTACATATAAAAAAACAGTTTGGTAATGACGATGAACTTTTAGAAATTGAGAACATTTTGGATAATTTAGATCAAATATTTTTTCATTATTTTAATTATAATGAATATATTTTTACGGGATTTAATGACGCTATGGAGACTCGTGAGCCATTAAGGGCTACTATAGTTGATAGACAGTTTGATATTGTTGATGATAATTATAGAGATGAAGTAATAAATAGTTTGGTAAAATCAAGTAAATAAAATAAAGTGTATATTAGTATGAAAAAGAAGTAAAAAATCATTTTTACTCCTTTTTTTGTTTAATATTTCTTATAATTTGATTAATTGTTTTTGCTTAAGTCTATTTATTTTACCACATGATTCTTCTCCTTCAGGACAAAATCCATGTGTTTCACAGGTAGGACCGATATTACGATCAAATATTTCAGCTCCTGGTATACTTTGAATAGCTTGATGTAGCTGATGTGATATTTCTCGTGTTTCCCATTGTGTTTTACTGCATTCTCTTAATCTTAGGATATGCGCTAATGTTTTTCCATCCATATTTGTGACGATATTGACCATGTTTCCAGATAAGGTGAAGTAGACTAAATCTTCTTCTCTAATTCCATAATCATTTTTAAAATGCTCATACATTTCTTTATTTTCCTTAAAAATATTATTAAACTCATCTAAATATTGCGTTTTAATTTTGGGTGGAATTTTATACTGAGATAAATCAACAACGGGAACAAAATCGGGAACCATAATATGGTGGGTTCTATGTCTTGTTATATGTGTTAATACAGCAAATGAAATGGGAATCTGAAATTCAAAATTAATTTGTGTTAATTCTAAAGCATCGCTTTCGATGGCGATTTTTTTAATTATTTCTTCTTTAAAATTTGGGAAGTCATTGCAAGCTTGTTTATATATTTTAAAAGACTTATTATAATCAAATTGATATCTACGCATAATTGCTGAAATTATAATGGCGTCATCAATGTTCTTACTATGATTGATTAAGGTAGGTTTATCAATTATTTTATAATTAGAACGATCAATTTTAGATTCTAAATAATTATCAACAGGGTCTATTAACTCAACAGGTGTTTTATCGATAACATCTATAATATATGGAATATTTTTTTTGGCTATTTCATATAGTTTTTCACCAAATTCTCTAATCTCACTAATAAGACTATATTTAGTTTTAGTATATTTTATAATCATATCTTTTAGAGTGTGGGCATCTACTCCCATGATAATATTAGAATGATAACTATATGGTAGAACAAATCTAGCATCTTCTTTATCGATACCTCTGCTTGTAAATTCCTCATATTTTTTAAATAGCATTTCTTCATGTTGTTGGTATTCATCTTTTACTTGCTTGTTATTTGGTATGATATTACCATTTATATCATGAAAATTAGGTGTATAATAGCCAACATCGGAAAAATCAACTTCTCTTCTTGATTTAATCGTAAAGGAAGAGAATCTTTCTTCAATAATCGTTTGTTCAATAACGGCTGAAACATCTTTAAGCGCAAATACGCAATAGTCATGGTCAATTATCGAATCATGCCCCATATTAATGACTTTTTTTATGAAACTGACATTTTGATCAAAAGTACGCTGTTCAGTTTTAAAAAGGCGCTCAAAAATATCACCGGGAAATCTTGACAAACTGCCAGCGGTTGCGACAACACAAGAACGTCTTTCTTTTTCTAGAGTATTTATATAATTAATGATTTCTTCACAATTATCAATATGGCTTTCTATTAAATAGTTTTTTAATTTTTTAAAATCGATTGGGCCTAATAATTCTATTTGCATTTTACTTCACCATAATAATTATAACATTAAAGTAAAAAAAATTAAATCATTTGACTTAATTTTTTAATCATATAATTCTTGTTTTAATAGTTCGATGTTATAATTCATTAAGGTAAAATAATCATCTTTATTTTTTCGTTCTTCTTCGGTTAAATTAGAAATAGTTTTAAGTTCAACTAATTCTGCACCTGTTGCATTTTTAATTTCATTAACTGTTTCATTTACTTCCCTATTTTGAGTTGTAAAAATATAACTTATTTCTCCACTAGTAATTAGGTTAACAACATCAGCTTTAGTTTTATCTGTTAGGTTATCATTTTCTTCTAACGATATAACGGTTAGTCCATATTTATCTTCTAAAAATTTAAATAAATCATCAGCTACAACAATTGTTTTATTGGTTGAACTTTCGACCATTAATTTTATTTTAGCGTCTAGATTAGATACCTCAACTTTTAATTCTTCATATTTTTCTTCAATGTCATTTTTTAAATAGTGATTATTTATATATTCATTAAAGCCAATTTTTATATTTTGAGCAAGCATTAGAAAATTAGAAGGATTTAGCCATAATTCTTCAATATAATTTTCGTAATCCATACTAAGAGTTGTGTCAATAATTTTGATTTTTTTATTATATTCAAAAATAGGTGCAACATAATTTTTTTCAGTAGCAAGGCCATTGAATATAAATAAACTAGCATTACTATAATCCTTTATCTGTTTATCGGTTAATTCGTATTGGTCAATAATGATACCATCGGGATAAATACTTTTAACGGTACTATGCTTACCATATAAACGATTAGTAATATATTCAATAGGATAGCTTGTTGTATAGATATCGATATCTTCCAAATTATCTCTTTTTAAACAACCACTAGTTGAAATTAACATTGTCAAAGGTAATAAAATTGTTGCGATTTTTTTCATATTAATTCTCCTTTTTTTTTACTGGGTCATATCCTGCTTTAAATAATGGGTTACATTTTAAGATTCGTATAATTGTTAAACCACTACCTTTTAGTGCTCCATATTCTTTTATAGCTTCTATTCCATAATTAGAGCAAGTTGGTATATGACGACAACTATTATGCCAAGGACCAGGTATCATTTGGTAAACTCTAATTAAGCCAATTAATATATATTTCATATTAACACCACTTTTAATTATACTAGAAATGAATAAAAATGTAAATTACATATTAAAATGATTTGATTTTTGATATAATATCTATGAAGGTGATAAGATGGATATCATAAGTGATTTAAAAATAGATATTAATAAAGAAATTTATCAAACAGCATTTACACATACTTCATATGCGAATGAGCATCGTACTCAAAGTTATGAACGTTTAGAATATTTAGGAGACGCAGTTTTAGAATTAATTATGAGTGAGTATTTATATTTAAATACGGAAGAAGAAGAGGGACAAATGACGAAACTTAGGTCTCATTATGTTTGTGAAAATGCGTTATATGAATATTCACTTAAATTAAAGTTAAATGAATATCTGCTTCTTGGTAAAGGCGAAAGTGAAAATGGTGGTAAAATTAGAAAAGCCATTGTTGCGGATATTTTTGAAGCTTTTATAGGTGCCTTATTTTTAGATAAGGGAATTGAAACGGTTAAAAATTTTATATATAAATATATAATTCCCATAATAGAAAATAATGAAATAGATTTTTTTGATGATTATAAATCACTATTGCAAGAATTGGTTCAAACCGATAAAAGAAGTTTAGAATATAGTGTTGTTGATGAAGAGGGACCTGCTCATAATAAGACATTTACGGTGATTGTAAAAATTGATGATGTTACTTATGGAAAGGGAACAGCGCATAGTAAAAAAGAAGCCGAGCAAATGGCTGCTCGTGATGCATTAAGTAGGTGTCAATATAAATGTTAGATATTAATAATTTATTAAGTTATAATATTACAGAATTATTGGATTATATTAGAACTTGTGATTTAGAAACAAAAAAAATTATTTTATCTAACGAGAAAATTATTGATAAATTTGTTGAATATAATGCCACAAATTCATTTTATTTTACTAATTGTATAGAATTTATGTTAGAAAATTCTTATTTTAAAGATTTAATTTTAGATGACAATTATGATATAAGTAATTTAATTTTTAAGGGTATAAATTTTGGTGCTACATTTTTACAAGATAAAAGATTTATTGAAAAGTTAGTTAATGAACTAGATGTTAGTAAATATCGATTTATGATGAATGAATTAGAAAAAAATATATGAATTATAATTGTGGGACATCAGAAAATCTTGGAATTGATGATAGATATGTATCGTCATATGCCGCATTGCGAAATAAAATAAACTTGCAAATTTATCCTAATTAAAGTAAAATAAAAATATAATTTAAAAGAAAAGGTGATTTTATGGGAAGAGCTTATGAAGTTAGAAAAGCTAGTATTCAAAAAACAGGGGCTGCTAGAGGTAAACTTTATTCGATGTATGCTAGGGAAATTTATCAAGTAGCTAAAACAGGTGGAACCGAAACAACTAGTAATGCTGCTTTAAAAAGATTAATTGAAAGAGCTAAAAAAGATCAAGTTCCTGCTGATATTATAAAAAGAGCTATCGACAAAGTTAATAGTGGGGCTGATGAATCTTATGACTCAGTTAGATATGAAGTATTTGGTCCAGCTGGATCAACAATTATTGTGGATTGTTTAACTGATAATGTAAATCGTTCAATAAGTTCGGTAAGAGCTGCTTTAAATAAGACGAAATGCAAAATGGGTAGTATGGGTAGTATTACTTATAATTATGATAATTTATGTATAATTAGTTTTAAAGGCTTAACTGAAGAACAAACATTAGATGCATTAATTGAAAATGGCATTGATAGTGTTGATATGGAATTAGAAGATGATGCGATTGTTTTATATGGTGATCCGCAAGATAATTTTAAAATAAAGGAAGCAATTACGAAAGTTTTACCAGATGTTCAATTTGATATGGACGAAATTACAATGTTACCTAAAGATAAGATTACATTAACTGGCGAAGATTTAGAAATGTTTAATCGTTTAATTACACTATTAGATGATATTGAAGATGTACAGCACGTTTATCATAACGTTGAATTATAATATGTAAAGGGAGTTTAAATACTTCCTTTTATAATACAAAAATCAAAAAAAATAATATTTTGTATCCTTTGTAATACAAAATTGACATTTGCATATAATAATTATATAATAATTTTAGAAAGAGGGAATATAATGATTATTCGTGAACAATATTTATCTGAAATAAGACCATTTTATAATCAAGACCTTATTAAGATTATTAAGGGAATAAGAAGGTGTGGGAAATCAGTTATTTTACTTCAAATAATGGATGAATTAAAAAATAGAAATATAAGTTATAATCATATCATTTATATAAATTTTGAGTCTAAAGAATTTAGCTTTATAAAAAATGATGATGATTTATATAGTTATGTTAAAAATAAAATTGTTGATGATGAAAGATATTATATGTTTTTTGATGAAATTCAAAATGTTTGTGGTTGGGAAAAGGCGATTAATTCATTTAAATCTGAAGGTAGATATTCAATATTTATAACGGGTTCTAATAGTGATTTATTATCTAGTGAATTTGCAACACATTTAGCTGGTCGTTATGTAAGTTTTAATATTTATCCATTTTCTTTTAAAGAAGTATGTGAATTAAAAAAAGTTGATGATAAAAATAAATTTGAATTGGAAGAACTATTTATGAATTATATTGAATGGGGTGGAATGCCGCAGAGATTTGCTTTTGACAACGTAATTCAAGTTAGAACATATTTATCTGATATATATGATTCTATAGTTATTAAAGATATTATTTCTAGATTTGGAATAAAAGATTTAGATTTGTTTAATAGAATTGTTGAGTATATAGTAACCACACCATCACAGACTTTTTCAGCTGAAAATTTAGTAAAGTATTTTAATATAAATGATGATAGGGGTGTTACTAAAAATACTTTATATAATTATTTAGAATATATGTCAAAAGCTATGTTAATAAGTAAAGCCGATAGGTATGATGTAAGAGGAAAAAGAATACTAAGTGGTAAATATAAGTATTATTTAACTGATTTGGGTTTAGGTCAAGTTATGAACATAAATAAAAAGCAACAGATGGGGGCTTATTTGGAAAATGTTGTTTATAATGAATTACTAATGCGAGGTTATGATGTAAAAATTGGTTCATTAGATAATGGTGAAGTTGATTTTGTAGCTACTAAGTATTCGGAAAAATTATATTTTCAGGTTACATATATTTTGGCTGATGAATCAGTAATAAATAGAGAGTTTGGCGCATTTCAATCAATTAATGATAATTACCCTAAATATGTAATATCAATGGATAAATTTGATTTCTCACAAGAAGGTATTATTCATAAAAATATTATTGATTGGTTACTAGATAGGTAATATTTGGTTGATAATATTAAGAGAGAATGCTATAATAAAATTAGAAGAGGTGGTTTTATGAGCGTTAAAATCGAGAGAATTGCTAGTGAAATGATTAAACAAATTAGTTATATTTTGGCAACCGAAGTAAAAGATGAGGACATAAAATTTGTAACCGTAACAGATTGTAAGGTAACAAATGATTTAAGTTTTGCGAAAGTTTATGTAACCGTTTTTAATAAAGAGAAAATAAAAGATACCATTGATGCTTTAAATAATGCTAGCGGTTTTATTAGAAGGGAACTTGCTGATCGAATTGATATTCGTCATATTCCAGAACTTACTTTTGTTTATGATGAGTCAATTGAGTATGGAAAGAATATCGAAAATATAATCGAGAAAATTCACGAGGAGAATGAGTAATTCTTCTTTTAATTATTATAATGTAGAATATAATGTTAGTGGTGATAAAATGAAAAGTGATATTGAAATAGCTAATATGGTGGCGATGGAGCCAATTGGTGAGGTAGCTAAAAAGTTAGGATTAGATATTAATGATTATGAAATGTATGGTAAATATAAAGCAAAGTTAGATTTGGCTTTATTAGATAAAAAAAAGAAACAAAGTAATCTTATTTTAGTGACTTCGATTAATCCTACTCCTTATGGGGAGGGCAAAACAACTATTAGTATTGGGCTTAATGATGCTTTATGCAAATTAGGTAAAAATAGTCTTGTCGTTTTAAGGGAGCCATCTTTAGGACCTGTTTTTGGAACAAAGGGTGGAGCAACTGGTGGCGGTTTAGCGCAAGTTGTACCAATGGAAGATATTAATCTTCATTTTACTGGTGATTTACACGCTATTACGACTTGCAATAATTTGTTATCATCAGTAATAGATAATCATATATTTCAGGGGAATGAATTAAAAATAGATATAAACCGTATTCAATTTAATCGAACGATTGATTTGAATGATCGCTTTTTACGTAATATTGAAATTGGTTATCAAGATATAAAAAGGCACGAAAATTTTAATATAACAGCGGCTAGTGAAATAATGGCTATTTTATGTTTAGCAAGTAGCATTAAAGATTTAAGAGAAAGATTAGGTAATATATTAGTTGTCTATAGTTTAGATGATAAACCAATATTTGCTCACGATTTAAATTGTGTTGATAGTCTACTGGTTGTACTTAAAGAAGCGATAAGACCTAATTTAGTTCAAACTTTAGAACATAATCCAGCTATTATTCATGGTGGTCCATTTGCTAATATTGCGCATGGTTGTAATTCTTTAATCGCGACTAATATGGCTTTGAATTTAGCAGATTATGTTGTAACTGAGGCTGGTTTTGGTTCGGATTTAGGAGCCGAAAAGTTCTTTGATATAAAGTGCCGAGTAGGTAATCTTAAACCTAAAGTAGTTGTTATTAATACAACTATTAGAAGTTTAAAATATAATGGAAATGATATTTTAGAAAATGGCTTAAAAGTGCTTGGTGTTCATATTGAAAATATGTGTAAATATATGAGTAATGTTATTGTTTGTCTTAATAAATTTACTAACGATACAACTAAAGATATTGATATTGTTAAAGATTATTGTCAGGCAAAAAAGATTGATTGTATTTTAGTTGAGGCTCATTCTAAAGGAAGCAATGGGGCAATAGACTTAGCTAATAAAGTTATAGAATTATCCCATAATGATAGTGATTTTAAACCATTATATGATATTAATTTACCGATTAAAGAAAAAATCGATTGTATTTGTAAAGAAATCTATCGTGCTAGTAATATAGTATATACTAATGAAATTTTAGAAAAGATAGAAAAATTAAATCGCGATGGCTTTTCTAAATTACCTATATGTATTGCTAAAACACAGTATTCTTTATCAGATAATCCTAAATTAGTTGGTGTTGTTGATAATTTTGATATAACGATTAAAGATATTAAAGTAAGTAATGGAGCAGGCTTTATTGTCGTTTATTTAGGATCTATTTTGACACTACCTGGTTTAGGTAAGGACGCTAATGTATATAATATAAAAATAGATGATGAATTAAATATTTCTGGTTTGATATAAAAAATACTAATAATAATTTTAATAAATAACGTTGAAAAATAGCTCAACGTTTTTGTTTGCATTTTTCTTTTTTAATGTTATAATGTACTTAGAAAATCTAAGGGTGATAATATGAGAAACATGTATGAGGAAATAGTTAATGGTATAGAGGGAAAAAATTTTGATAATTTTACTAAGGTTCGCTGGATATATTTATACATTTGTAAAAATTTTTCATATGATGCTAGATATTACTATGCTACTGAAGAACAAAAAGACAAAATATATAATAAAGAAATAAATCTTAGTAGTGTTGATGAATTTGAAGCCGTTTGCTATACCACGATTAGAGCATTACAGGATGTCTTATCTATCTTTGGATTTAAAAGCGAAATTATAAAAGAGAAGCCTATTAAACGTTCGCATGTTAAACTACTTGTTGAATATGAAAAAGGTAAATATTTATCATTGGATCCAACAATAAGTCATGATACTACTAGAGTTAAAATGAAGAGCCATACGTATGATTTTATAGAAAGAAATAATCCAATATTTGATGAAAAATTAGATGAGGCTGACAAGATTATAAATTATTATGATAAAGAAATTGATTATGATGTATATTATAATAGTAAATCAATCGATAAGTTGTATCGCGTTATGACAGCGTCATTAGAAGAAAGGGGAGCGAGTGATGTCGAAGTTTTTTTAGAAAAATTAGAATATGTATTTAGTTTGTTAGATATGCGAAATGATTTTACGAGATTTGATGATATAGATTATTATTTCTCATATTTGATTTATAAATTTAAATTAAATGATAGAGGCATAAATTATATAAAACCGGCTCTATTTATAAACAAAGAGGATAATAATGATCTTGTAGATGTAGTATTAATAGATTATCCTGGGTTATCTCCTATGTTTTATTTATTAAGTAAAGACAAAGGTAAACAAAATTATACAGTCAAGGGATTATCTAAAGAATGCGTAATAAATATTTTAGAAAGTTATTATTCAATATGTACAGACATATTTTTTAAATATACACAAAATATGACAGAATTAATTAATAACAATCGAATTATAAGATAGAGTGTTTATGGTATATTAAACATAAAATTAATGAATATTGAATAAACTAAATGTTTTTAGCACTCATACTTGACAAGTGCTAAAATATGAGTATAATTAGTAGTGAATGGTGATTCCATTCACTTTTTTGCAAAAATAAAAGAAGGAGGGATATTCATGAATGGACAAAATCCTTATCAAGAGAATTTGGAGGATGTTTTAACAAAATATGGACGAAACATTACTGATAGTGTTAAAGACGGTAAGGTTGACCCTGTCATTGGACGTGATGAAGAAATTCGTAGTATTACGCGAATATTATCGCGAAAAACAAAAAATAATCCAGTTTTAATTGGTGAACCGGGTGTTGGAAAAACAGCTATCGTTGAAGGTTTAGCGCAAAGAATTATTAAGAATGATGTTCCTGCTAGTTTAAAAAATAAGACGATTTGGGAATTAGATATGGGAGCTTTAATTGCGGGAGCTAAATATCGTGGTGAGTTTGAAGATCGCTTAAAAGCAGTTTTAAAGAAAATTAAAGAATCAGAAGGTTCTATTATTATGTTTATTGATGAAATTCATATGATTGTTGGGGCTGGAGCGCTTGAAGGAGCCATGGATGCTGGAAATATGTTAAAGCCAATGCTTGCCCGTGGCGAGATTCATTGTATCGGAGCAACGACTTTAAATGAGTATCGAAAATATATTGAAAAAGATGGGGCATTAGAAAGACGTTTTCAAAAGGTTCAAGTTAGTGAACCAACCGTTATTGATACAATAACAATTTTGCGTGGGTTAAAACAAAGGTTTGAGGTTTATCATGGTGTCAATATTAAAGATAATGCTTTAGTTGCCGCTGCCACTTTATCAGATCGATATATAACTAGTCGTTTTTTACCCGATAAAGCAATTGATTTGGTTGATGAAGCATGTGCTACAATAAAGGTACAAATGGATTCAGTACCAGTTCCACTTGATACGCTAACCAGAAAAATTATGCAGTTAGAGGTAGAAAAAGAGGCTTTGAAAAAAGAAAAAGATTCAATTTCTAAAAATCGTGTTAATGAAATCGATGAGGAGCTTATCAATCTAAAGAAAGAAGAGCAAAAATTACGTCGTGATTGGGAAGCTGAAAAAGATATTAATGATAAAATCAGTAAAAAGAAAGAAGAAATCGAAGCTGCGAGATTTAAATTAGAAACGGCGGAAAATAATTATGATTTAGAAACTTCGGCAAGATTTAGACATGGTGTTATACCAAAATTAGAATTAGAATTAGAAGAACTTCGCAAAAATGATCGCTCAGATATTTTAAGCGATACCGTTGATGATGAGAGTATTGCTTCAATTATATCGAAATGGACTAATATTCCTATTAGTAAGCTAGTAGGTAGTGAACGCGAAAAATTATTACATTTAGAAGAAAATATGCGTAAACGCGTAATTGGTCAAAATGAAGCTTTAGGTTTAGTTAGTGAAGCAATTATACGTGCTCGTGCTGGTATTAAGGATCCAAATCGACCAATTGGCTCATTTATCTTTTTAGGGCCAACAGGGGTAGGAAAAACAGAGGTCGCTAAAACACTTGCCTATGAACTTTTTGATGACGAGCGACATATCGTTCGTATCGATATGAGTGAGTATATGGAAAGTCATTCTGTTTCTAGATTAGTTGGTGCTCCTCCTGGATATGTTGGATACGATGAAGGAGGTCAATTAACCGAAGCTGTTAGAAGAAACCCTTATAGTATTGTTTTATTTGATGAAATTGAAAAAGCACATCATGATGTTTTTAATATTTTATTACAAATTTTAGATGATGGTCGTATAACTGATTCACAAGGAAGAACTGTCGATTTTAAAAATACAATTATTATTATGACATCTAATTTAGGTAGTGATTATATTTTGGAAAATGCTGATAATAGTAATGAATTAGTTATGAATGAGTTACGTCATACTTTTAAACCAGAATTTATTAATCGTATTGATGAAATAATAATTTTTAAATCTTTAAATAAGAAAATAGTTTATGATATTTTAAATAAGATTATTTCGGATTTAGAAAAACGTTTAAATGATAAGAAAATAAAAATAAGTCTTACAGATAAAGCTAAGGAATATATTATTGAATCATCTTATGATAGTAAATATGGAGCTCGTCCTATTAAAAGATTCGTTTCGAGAAATTTAGAAACTCTATTAGCAAATGAGATAATAAAAGGTAATATTGAATTTGATTCTCATGTTACATTTGATATTGTTAATGATAATTTAGTAATTAAAAAATAATCAAGATTTTTCTTGATTATTTTTGTATGTTATGACCAAAGACTTTATTTTATCAATGTTAGTGAATGTTTGTTCAATATCTATGTCATCATTAAAAGAGACAGAAAATTTTTTGTTACTATTTTCATTAATAGTAAGTAGTTTATCTAAGTATTCATCAATAGTTTGATGTGAGGTTAGTAAGGCACTATAGTAAAGGTAAATAGTTGATAAGTCATTAATATTGGAATTAATATAAAATTGTGTTAATATTTTGTTTAATATATTTAGATAAGTTAGCTTGTCTTTTTTTTCAAGTGTTATTTTTTTGATGGTCGTTTCTAGTTGTTCGTCTTTCTCTATCGTTTTTAATAATTTACCTATTTTATAAATAAGGGTAGTATAACTAATAATCCATTTTTGTTTATTCAATTGTTTTTTAGCACTTTTAATAGATAGCATAAGTTCTTTTAAGGCAATGTATAAAATTAATTCACAGCCTTCAATTTTAAAATCTTCTTGATGTATATTTTCATCATTTAAATAATTTTCACAATTTTGTAGTTGCTCATATTGGTTCAATGTTTCATTACTGACAATTTTTTTTTAAAGATTCGATATTATCCAGATGCATCATTTCTTTTTATGTTAACATTAAAGTATCTTTTTTTTACTTGAAAAAAATTTATGGTATACTTATATTAGTTTAGGAAGTGGATTATGAAGCATATTGAGTTATTAGCTCCTTCTGGTAATTTAGAAACATTAAAAGTCGCTATTGCGGCTGGGGCGGACGCCGTTTATATAGGTGGTTATGCTTATTCGGCTAGAAGTTATGCTGACAATTTTTCTAATGATGAATTAGTCGAAGCTATTAATTATGCCCACTCTTATGGGGTTAAAATCTATGTAACAGTAAATACGCTTATTTATGATGACGACGTTGAAACATTCATGAATTATATTGATTTTTTACATCAAAATAATGTTGATGCGATTATCATTCAAGATTTAGGAATGTTTGATTTAATTCATAAGACTTATCCTAATTTAGAAATCCATGCTTCAACGCAGATGCATATTCATAATACGGAAGGTGTAAAATTTGCTCAAGAACATGGTTTTAAAAGAGTTGTATTAGCTCGTGAGACTTCCATTGATATGATTAGAAAAATAAGAGAAAATTGCGCTATTGACCTAGAAGTTTTTTGCCATGGCGCTTTATGTGTAAGTTATTCGGGCGAGTGCTTAATGAGTAGTTTAATTGGTGGACGTAGTGGTAATCGCGGTTGTTGTGCAGGAACTTGTCGCTTACCATATGATTTAGTTGAAATAAATGGTTCTAAGCAATCCGTTTTAAATAAGGATAAATATTTATTAAGTATGAAAGATTTAAATAGTTTAGAACATATTTCTGAATTAATTGAATCAGGTATTACAAGTTTAAAGATTGAAGGTCGTATGAAAAGACTGGAATATATTTATTTAGTTGTAAGTATTTATCGTAAAGCAATTGATAATTATTATAAATATGGGAAAACATTAGTAACAAATAAAGATTTAATTGATTTAAAAAAAATTTATAATCGCGAATTTACTAAAGGTTTTCTATTTAATGAAGAAAATTCTAAAATTGTGAATCAATTTAGACCAAATCATCAAGGTATAAAGATTGGCACTGTCATAAAGCAAGATAAAAATTTTGTTTATATTAAATTGTTTGATAGATTAAGACAATGGGATGGAATTAGAATTGTTCATGCTAATGGTGATGTTGGTTTACAACTTAACTATATTTATAAAGATAAAAAACTTATTAATTTAGCTGATAAAAATGATGTTATTTCTATTAAGATAAATGATAAAGTTAGTAGTGGTGATTTGGTTTTAAAAACAACTGATATAGAGCAGCTTAATAAAATTAATGAATTATTAAAAACTCACCCTCGTAAAATAGAAATAAGTGGATATTTTAAAGCTAAAATAGGGCAACCTTTTGTCCTTAAAATTAGTGATTCTAAAAATACGGTTGTGGTAGCTAGTGAAAATGTCGTTAGTGTTGCTAAAACAAATCCAATGACAAATGAAAATATTAGTAAACAACTAAAAAAACTTGGAAATACTATCTATGAAATGAAAAATTTAGATTTAAATATTGATGATAATATTTTTATATCAATTAAAGATTTAAATGAATTAAGACGAGGTGCTATAAAGAAATTAAATGATTTAAGACAATATAAAATTATCTATATAAAAAAAGATTATTATATTGATGTTCCTAATTTTGAAAAAGAAAAAAATATTAATTATCTAATAAATACTAAAGGTCAATATGAAGAAATAAAGAATAAGGATATTAAATATATTTATGTCCAAGATGATAACTTATTTAATGCTTTAAAATTTGATAATAGAGTTATTAAAAAAGTTTCTAGAGTTAACGAAGTTTATAAAAATTATGATGGTGATTTATTAGTTGGTGAAATTGGTAGTTTAAATTTTTATAATAATAAGTTAGCTACAGATTTTTCTTTTAATGTTGCAAATTCTTATACGGTAGCTTTTTTACATAGTATTGGTGTAGAAAAAATTACTTTATCTTATGAGTTAAGTGATAATCAAATAAAAAATTTGCTTTTAAATTATAAAAAAAGATACAATAAACATCCTAATTTAGAATTAATTATATATGGCAAGGAAGAAATGATGATTTCTAAATTTAATTTACTAAAAATGTATAAGAAAAATGGTAATAATAATTATTTAAAAGATCGTTATTATAAATTATATAATGTTAGAGATATAGATAATTTAATGTATATATATAATCATAAAGAAAGAGATAACTTAAATAAATGTGATGATTATTTTAATATGGGCATTAATAATCTACGTCTTAATTTGTTAGATTAATAAAAGTATACAAAACAAAGCAGTTGTGTTTTTAGTAAATTTGCTTTGTTTTTTTCTTTACTTTCCGTTAATTATTTGTTAAAATTAACTTGCGAGTAATTTTTAGAAAGGCTTAATTTTACGCGAGTCGTTATTTAGTTAATTATTTAAAGCTAATTTTAATATTTTATGTTGTTTTATGTCGATTTAACTGTGGCCATAATTTTTAATAAATTTTTGGCGTTATAATTGTGATGGAAGTAGAGGTGCTAGATATTTGGATGGAGGAAATATAATGAAAAAGTTTAAGATTATTATGGGCTTATTAGCGTTAACTACAATTCTTTCAATTAATAACATTAAGGCCTCTGGTGTGATGACATATGTTGATATAAAAATTCCTAGTATGCAAGGAATATATACAACTGAAAAAGAAACAAAAAATACAATAAGTGAACAATATATATATACCGTTGGTGCAGTAGATTATCTTTCTGGTGATGATCGCGTTATTGGTGCTAGACTTAAAGATATTACAACATCTTATATGATAGCAACTGAAGGAAGATATGTTCAGTTGGATAGTAGTAATACTAGTTTAGGGGCAACACCAGGTGAATATCAGTTACAATTAAAGGCCAACAAATGGACAATGTCTGCAGTCCATTATACTGGTACTTGGTATTTAGACGAAAACCTATTGCCAAGAAAATAATTAATATTAGTACCTCTTATTTTCCAAATTTAGAAGGGTGATAAATATGAATATTTTGAAAAGAAATAAGCTTGCAATAATTCTTTTTATGATAGCAATAGTTTGGTTATTATATGTTGTTATTCAAGATAGTATCAAATTTGGCATATCTAGAAATGATCCAATCCTTTTATTTTATCATATATTTTCAGATCTTGATTTATATTTTTTTCCATTGATATCTCCACTATTTGTTATTATTCCAACTGTTTGGCAATTTCATAGAGAACTTAATAGTGGCTATATAACAAATTGTTTAACTAGAATGGAATATAAAAAATATATAAAAAGATTATATTTAAAATCGGTGAAAAATTGTTGGGTGGTGCCTTTATTTGTTATAGTGGCATTTCTCATATGTTGTTTTTTGACTAAGGGTTTCAATGTTGGAAGTGAGATAGAACTTTATGGTCGTTATTTTTCACCTAATCCAGAATATGTAAAAAATATTGCAGTATTTATGATTGTATTTATTACCAATATTATTTTGCATAGTATTTTTTATGCTAATATTAGTTTATTTTATTGTAAAAAGAATTCTAATTTATTGGTTAATATAATCTTATCATATCTTACATTTTTTGTAATAGATATTTTTATGGAAGTTTTTGTTGGAGCTTATTTATGTGCTAGAGTTTTGAATATTCATTACGTTGGTGATACATTAAATTTATTTGTTATATGGCAGTATGATAAGGTTATAAGCCTATTAGCAACTGTTATATATGCGATTATTTTAGTAATAGCATCGTTAATAGTTTTATTCTTTATTTATCGAGATAGAGAAAGGACTGTTATAGCAATTGAAAAGTGATATAAAATATAAATTTCAAAATTTTAAGTATTCTTTAGATACACAGAAATTTAAAATTATTTTTATTTTTTCTTTAGTAGCAACTATTTATGGTATAAGTACATTTGCTTTTAATACTGATTATGCTAATGGGTTTATTAATATATTAGACGCCTATTTTTATATATTAATATTTTTATTAATTATCCTTATCAATACATTGAATACTTATAATATATATACATCAAATAAATTTTATATTATGCGGTTTAATACTCGTCGGCAATTTTTTAGTGATTTAATCAAAGGAATTTGTTTTAACAATTTTATGGTAATTATTATGAATTTAATATTAGTCATAATTGGTTTAAATATATTTAATAGTAATACTAGTTTAAATACTGTTAATTCACAGGGAATTTATATTTGGGGGTATTTAATTTATAAAATTTTTAAGTTTATCGTAATATTAGAAATAATTAGTATTATAAATGCTATATTATTTATTTTTGGTAATAAATTAGTTTTTATTCTTAATTTGTTTATGGCTATTTTAATCGTATGGGTACCTTATAATCAAAATGGTATCATTGATTCATTTACAAAAATACCATTGTTTATTTGGCAATATTTTTTCTCTTATAGATATAGTAATTTTTCATTTGAAATGTTTAGTTTTTTACTATATAGCATAATTATAATAATTATTATTAAAATCTTATTTAATATTATTATTAAATATACTAGAAAAATAGGTGTATGAATGAAATATTTATTTTATAAAGATATATATTATTTTTTTAGAAAGAATTTTAAACTATTTGGTTTTTATATAGGGGTTATTATATTTTTTATTTTTATAGAAACAAAAGTAGGGGTACCATTAACAAAAGAATTATTTTTGGATGCGTTAGGTTTGAATTGCAGTTTAAATGATAATTTTTTAATTATTTTGATGTATTTATTTAATATTGGAAGTTTTGTCTTATTAGCTATATTATTAGTTAAGGATGATATTACTAATTTTAGTGAATATATATTTTTAAGAAAGAGTGAAATTTGGTGGTTTTTTAATAAGTTTATATCGGTTTCATTAATTGTCCTTTTTTTAAAGATAATATTATATTTAATATGCTACATATATTTTTTTGTAAACGATTATATTATAGATGGCACTTTTGAATTAATATTAAAAGATTATATTTATAGTTTATTAATAATTGTAATGCTGTTTTTTCTTTGTTTTCTATTGAAAAGACAAAAGAAATTAATATTTTCTTTATTGGTAATATTGTTATTAATTAGTCATATATTACCAATGAATATTTTAAATATTGATTTATTTGTTAGTTTCATATTGATAGCTAGTATAAGTTTTATCTTATTGATAATGTTAAGAAAATCTAAAATAAGTATTTTTGAAATGTAGGGAGATAGATTATGAAAATAGAAATTAAAAATTTAAGTAAATCTTTTAAAAATAATACAATAATTAAAGATATTAATATGGTATTAGAAGGTGGGAAGATATATGGCTTAGTTGGTAGAAATGGAAGTGGTAAAAGCGTTTTTTTAAAGATTATTAGTGGGCTTTATAATCCAACATCTGGAGAAGTTATTTATAATGGTATAGACATTTTTAAAGAAAAAATTATTCCACCTAGCACAAGAGCTTTAATTGAAAAACCAACTTTTTTACCAGAATTAACTGGTATGGAAAATCTTAGATTATTAGCATCTATTCAACATAAGATTGATGATAAGGAAATAATTGATAGTTTGAAGAAAGTCAATATGTATAATGATAAGGATAAAAAATATAGTAAATATTCATTAGGGACAAAACAAAAACTTGGAATTGCGCAAGTGTTAATGGAAAACCCTGACGTAATTATTTTGGATGAACCTTTTAATGGGATAGAGTTAGCGACGGTTAAAACTTTGAGAAATCTTCTTTTAGAAGAAAAAAATAAAGGGAAATTAATTATTATTGCTACGCATATAAAGGAAGATATAGAAGAATTAGTGGATGTATTATATGAATTTGATGATGGTAAGGCTACCAGAAAATAGATATCATTTATAAGTACAATTATAAAATTAAAGTATGGGCATAATCATAATATGGTTTTGCCCTTTTATTGTTTAGTATTTAATTTTTTTAGCTTAAAAGATAGGTTAAATAGATGTATTTTTGACGCAAAAAAATATAAAAATTTTGATAAATTTCGTAGACATTTATATCCGATTGTACTATAATAGAAAACAATTTATGTGGAGGTGCAATATGATGAAAACAAACTTACCTGTTATCTTGCTTAGAGGAATCGTATTGTTACCTAATAATGATATAAAACTAGAGTTTGAAAAGGGCGATTCTAGCATAATTATTGATGAGGCAGAGATGTTTCATCATAATAAATTACTGGTTGTTTGTGATACAGAAACAGTTGAAGATGTTAATTATAAGAAGCTACCTAAAATGGGTATTATATCTAAATTAAGTCATAAAATAGAGCTTCCTAATGGTCGAATAAGAATTGTTATTAGTGGTTTATCAAGAGCAAAAGTTGATAATTATTTAAATGCTGATAAAAAAGATGAAGTATTAGAGGCTATTGTTACAGAGTTAGATGAAGAAGTAATAAATGAAAAGGAAGAAAAAATACTAGTTGAAAAAGTAAAAAAGGAAATGAATTCTCATGTCAAGACAATTTCTTATTTAAGTAATAGTATTTTGGAAGCGATAAAAAACGTTGATAGTTTATCAAAGATAACGGATATTGTTGCCATGAGTTTAGCAGTTGAACTCGAAAGATTAGTAGATTATTTAAATTGTCTAAATCCTGAAAAACGAACAAATATGATTTTAGCGGATCTTTATGAAGAAGAAGAAAAATATAATATTGAAAGAAATTTAGATTTAAAAGTAAAAAAAGAAATTGATGAGAATCAAAGAGAGTATTTTTTACGTGAAAAATTACGATTAATTAAAGAAGAACTTGGCGATATATCGCCTAAAGATGAAGAGGTAGATGAATTAAAAGAAAAAATTGATAATTTACAAGCCAGTGATAAAATAAAGACTAGATTAAGTAAAGAATTAAGCCGTTATGAAGCATTATCAACGGTATCACCAGAAATTAATTTAATAAGAAATTATATAGATTGGTTATTAGAACTTCCTTGGTGTAAATCAACAATTGATAATGAAGATTTACAGAATGTAAAAGAAATTTTAGATTTATCGCATTATGGATTAGATAAAGTAAAGGAAAGAATTATTGAATTTTTGGCTGTTAAAAAAAATACGGATAGTCTAAATGGACCAATTTTGTGTTTAGTAGGTCCACCAGGTGTTGGTAAGACTTCACTTGCTTTTAGTATTGCTAAAGCTATGAATCGTAATTTTGTTAAAATGTCAGTTGGTGGTGTCAATGATGAGGCCGAAATAATGGGACATCGTCGTACTTATCTTGGTGCAAATCCTGGCCGAATTATCACATCGATGAAAAAAGCTAAGAGTAATAATCCCGTTTTTCTAATTGACGAAATCGATAAAATGACTAAAGATATTAAGGGCGATCCTGCTAGTAGTTTATTAGAGGTTTTAGATCCTGAACAAAATTCTTTCTTTAGTGATAATTATATTGAAGAGGAATTTGACTTATCAAAGGTTATGTTTATCGCAACAGCTAATTATATGGAACAAATTCCAGAAGCATTAAAAGATAGATTGGAAATTGTTAAATTGTCGGGATATACGGAATTTGAAAAATTGGATATTGCCAAAAAACACTTATTACCAAAAGTTTGTGAAGAGCATGGATTTAATTATGACAAACTAGATATTGCTGATGCGTTAATTTTAAATGTAATTAGAAATTATACTAAAGAAGCAGGCGTTCGTGAACTTGAACGTCAATTAGCTAATATTGTTCGTAAAATTGTAACATCAATGGTTATAAATAATATTAGAATGGAAAAAGTTAAAGTTGATGATGAAATGATAAAAAAATATTTAGGTAATCCTAAATATCAAGATTATGAGAAAAACGCTGAACAAGTAGTTGGTGTTGTTAATGGTCTTGCCTATACCTCTTTTGGTGGTGATACATTACCAATTGAAGTTAATTTTTATGAGGGTAAAGGTAATTTGGTTTTAACTGGTTCATTAGGTGATGTTATGAAGGAAAGTGCCCAAATTGCTTTAAGTTATATTAAGTCGCATATTAAAGAATTTGGAATTGATTATGATAAAATTACAAAAAATGATATTCATATTCATGTACCAGAAGGTGCTACACCTAAAGATGGACCAAGTGCTGGTATAACGCTTACAACGGCTTTAATTAGTGCTTTAGCTAATTTGCGAGTTGATAATAAGTTAGCAATGACTGGAGAAATTACTTTAAGAGGAAAAGTTTTGCCAATAGGTGGTTTAAAAGAAAAAAGTATTGGTGCAAATCGTAATGGTATTAAAAAAATCATTATTCCTTATGATAATATTGCTGATTTAGACGAAGTTCCTAAAGAGATAAAAGATACTATTGAATACATTCCTGTTAAGGAATATATGGAGGTATTCGAAATAATAAAGAAGGGATAGATTTAGATGAAAAAGAGGCAATTAACGAAAGATATTTATAATCAATATTATAATCAAGCCTATATATTTTCACTTTTAGTAAATAATGATGTCATTTCTAAATTAGAATCAGATTATTCATCTGGCTTTGTTTTAGAAGAACATTTGCTAAATGAGATACGCAACCTTTTAAAAGAGAATGGTAATGTATTTTTAAGTGATGATAGAATAAAAGGTAATCTTTATAAAATAATTGGAAATAGTTCTGATAAAAATGTGAAGTGTGATATTATTAGTTTACTTAATGGTATTGATTTTAATAGTAATTATAGTTATCCATTTTTAAGGACGCAATATTTATTTAGAAAATATGGTTTTAATAATATGTTAAAGATTAAACTATTTAAAAAATACCTTGATGAAGCTAGAAATTTATCGAATATATTTTTAATTAATTCTAAGGAACAATTATATGATTCCATTGCTTTTGACTTTAAATTAATTTCATCTTTGCCAAAATTAGAAGATAATCCCAAGTTAATTTACGATGAATGCTTAAATAATTACAAGTTATTTGCTAGCCTTAATTATTTCAAACTGGAATATCCTGACATTTTTAATGATAAATCATTTTTAAAATTTGTGAGAGATATTACAGAATCCCAATCAATAGAAAATCATGAATCAAATAATGAAAATTGTTTATTTGCTGATTTTTATGTTGAAAATCAAAAAACCTTAAATTATGTAAATAGAAGATTAAAACGTTTATGAGCGACAATGCTTTTTATTACAATACTTTAATAAATTCCCTTGTATTTTCACCTAATATTAAGAATGATTTGAAAATAAATTGTTCATTTTTTGAAAATAATCGTGATGGTTTTTTATATATGACTGAATGTTTTGGAAGATATTTGGAAGAGCATAAAGCACAAAATATATTTGATGGGATGGTTAAAAACAATATTTATGAAATAGCTAATTATTTGTATGAAAAATTTCCATACGTAGGTTGTAATACTATAAATAGTGATAAATTATTATTGAATGATTTTTTAAATGCTATAAAAAAATATTTAAATGTTTGCTCTAATAATACTGATTATATTAGAGAGCAAATTTTAATGCGCGATTATGGTGTAAAAAGCAAATTTAGTCCTTATTGGTCTACCTTAAAAAAAATAGCTGATTCTGATATAGAACTTTACAAAGAAGAATATTATGTATCTATTTCTAGAGATATACTAATTTTGAATTTATTAAAAGAATCAGAAGAAAGTTTTTATCATAATGATTATGAAGCTTTTTTATTAAATAAAGATTTTTATCGTAGTATTAATTATTTTATGGTTAAAGAAAATAAATTATTTGAAAATTCTGAATATTTAAAGCGTGTTAAATTTATTAGAGAGAAAGATTTAGATATACTTACTAGTGGTCAATATGAGGAAAATAATGTAGATGAAGAATTTTATGATATAGCTAGTGTTAATAATCGCTTAATAAAGAAATTCAAATAATTCCATAGCATACAGAATTTGTATGTTTTTTGTTTACATTCTATTTTTTTAATGTTATAATATAAGACTTAAAGGGTGGTTTTATGGATAATAAAAGTGAATGTATAGAAAGTACAGATGTAATCCATATGTCATTTGAAGACTATGTTACACATATTTCAAATTATACTTTTATGGAATCGTTAATTTTTTCGCTTGATGTAAAAGAATATGTTAATGAGCGTATACAAATGGATAAAGTTAAAAAGGAAGTAATGCTTGATAATATATATGATTATTTAATGGAAAATCAGGATAATCCTATATTTGATAATTTTGTTAAGAATAATCTTTATTTTTTAATTGATTATTTTGCTGAAAAAAATAATAAAGTAGTAATGGAAAAACAAGAGGCGTTAATTAATAAAATAAAGATACTTGTAAATAGTTTGGAAGTTGGGAATTTAGATTTTTTAAGACAACATATTTTATTAAGAGAGCATGCTCAAATTAATTCTCTTGATTTTCGTTTCAATAATCTTATAATAAATAGAATGTCTGATGAAACGATTTTAAATTATAGAGATACTTATTATAATTCTATTAGTAATGATTTTTGTGTTTTAAATTTATTATTAATAAATGATGATTGGTTTAAAAAAGAATATAACAATTTTTTATTGTTTAGTGATTTTTATCGTAGTATTAATTACTTTATGAGTTTATATGGTATTATGTTTTCTAGAAAGGAATACTTAGAAAAAGTTAAATTTATGATTAGTTGTAATAGTGATTTAGTTAAAAGTGGAGAATCCGTTGACGAATATTTTTTAGATTTGCAGAGTGTTAGTAAAAAAATGGTGAGAAAAATTGAAAAACAGTTTAGATAGAAAAATACTTGATACTTTTTTTATAAATTCAATTGTTTTTGATAATAATCCTATTAAAGTTATAAAAGAAAAAACTGATGAATATAAAAATATTGATAAAGATAATCGCAATATTCTTATGAATAGAATATTAAGTACATTAACTGATTTTGTAATCGAATATAATGGTATGCAATTTCTTGATGACTATATGGTTCAAAATATTTATACAATTATTAATTATGTTAAAGATAATTATAATTATAGTGGTATAGAAGATAAGCAACATGTTTATAATTTAAGAAATAAAATGATTAGTATGCTAAATAATTATTTTGGAGATAATAATGGTGTTTTTTATTTATCACAATTAGATTTACGAAAAATATATTTTGATTGCAGTTATAAAATAGATGAATTTAATATACCTGATACAATTAAAGATAGTATTCGTTCTTCTTTAAGTCTTGATCATTTTTTCTATAATCTTTTAATTAGAGATAGGGAAAATATTTCTGATAAAACTATCGATACTTTTAAAATGAATACAATGTTTATATATAGTGTTAATTATTTTAGCATTGAGTGTTCTAATGTATTAGAAAAAAATATGGTATTAAAAGAAATCCTTTTAGCAAATAAAAAAATTATAAATAGTTTAAATTTTAAATTAGGATTTAGGAAAGAAGAATATGATAAAACAAAATGCTTAATAAAATCAACGAAACAATTACTTAATGAGATGAGATGGTCATAAAACTATCTTTTTTTAATATACTTTAATGAATAGGAAAGGAGAAGTAGGAATGAAGAAAATTGTTCCTTTTAAAAAAGAAATTATATTTAAAACTAATGTTTCAGAAATAACTAGTATTTCTTTAGAACATAATTTACATATTGAGGATAATAATTTAATTACTGGAAATTTTATTATTAGTGGTGAATATAAAGTCGCTGATACAAGTATTAATACTGAAATATTTAATTTTGAATTGCCATTTGATATCAATGTTGATGATAAATATGATTTAAACAATGTAAATGTTGATATTGATGATTTTTATTATGAGATTGTAAATAATAAATCATTAGAAGTCAATATTGAAGTTTTAATTGATAGGTTAGTAGAAAAGCCATTAATAGAATCACGAGAAGAGCAAGCTTCGGAGGAAGTTTCTGATGTTGTTGCTAATGAAAATATTGTTACAGATAAAGAATATCAAAACTATGAGGATGATGAAGAAGTAGGTCAAAAAAATGGAGAAGAGGAAGCTGAAATTATGGAAAGATGCATTGAAAAAGAAGATATTTTAGATAGTATTGATTCTACAGATTTAGAAACCAATAATTTTAATCAAACAGATGAGAAAAGATTAGGTGAGATTGTCCAAGTAAAAGAAACTAAAAGTATTGAAAAAATTAATTCTTTATTTGACAATTTAGATTCTAGTACAGAAACTTATAAAACTTATAAAGTTTGTATTATTAGGACAGGGGATACGATAGAGAGTGTTCTTCAAAAATATAATATTTCTAAAGAAGAATTAGAGAAATATAATAGTTTATCTGATGTAAAGATTGGTGATAAATTAATTATTCCATCAGTTAATGATGAGAAAGTATAATGTTTTATTTCAAAAATATTCTATTGTACCAACTAAGTACGAATTTTATAAAAATGTAACGATTGTTAATACTGATAACAATAAGTATGTTATAAAGGGAAAAAATCGTGAAGATAAGTCTCCTATTTTTAATTATTTAAATTCACGAAGTTTCGATTACTATCCAAAAATATTAAGTGATGTAGATGATGAATATGAGATTACAGAATACATTGAGCAAGTAGATATGCCTATAGAGCAAAAAATGTCTGATATGATTGACTTAGTAGCTTTGCTTCATAGTAAGACAACGCATTATGAAGAAGTTGATGAGGAAGAATATAAAGAGATTTATGAAGATATTAATAATAATATCGCGTATTTATATAGTTATTATACGGATTTAATTGCAGTTGCAGAAGCGAGTATTTATATGAGTCCTAGTCAATATATGTTAGCCTTAAATATTTCAAAAATATTGGGCGCCTTAAATTTTTGTAAAGATGAAATTGATAAATGGTATAAAATTGTTAAAGAAAAAAGAAAACAACGCTTAGTTGTTTTACATAATAATTTGGATTTATCACATTTTATAAAGAATAAGGGATCATATTTAATTAGTTGGAATAAAGCTAAAATTGATATACCTATTTTTGATTTATATAAATTATATCGCCGTCATTCTTTAAATTATGAATTTTCAGAAATATTTAAAAGATATGAACATTCCTATCCATTGCTTGAAGAGGAGAAAAAGTTATTTTTTATTCTCATATCTTTACCCGATAAATTAGAGTTTAGTTCATCTGAATATCAAATGTGTAATGACATAAGTAATATTATTGAGACTTTAGCTAGAACAGAAAATTTTATATCACCATATTATTCGAAAAATGCAAAATAGAATAAATAAAATAAAAATAAATAAAATAAAGATACTGAAGCGTGATACGATAAAAAATGCAATAATAAATTGATAAATTAATAAAACTGTAAAAATACATAAAAAAATTAACCATTTCCCTCGACAACGCCACCAATTACCATTAGGCATAAATATCACCTACAATATTTTATTCAATTAGCAAATAATTGTATGGGTTTATAAAATAATATTTAATTAAAATATTATTTTTTTTGTATAATGTTTAAATTCTTTGGAATAATAATAATGAATTATATATGTTTACAAATATAATTTTGAATATTACAAAAAAATATGTCGAATATTGACAGTCGAAACTTTTTTGTGATATATTATTATTGTAGAAAAATAGGAGGTAGGAAAATGAAATTAAACAAGAAAGGTTTCACTTTAATCGAGTTATTGGCTGTAATTGTTATTTTAGCTATTATTGCGTTAATTGCTGTTCCTCAAATTTTAAATATCTTGAATAGAGCTAGAAAAAGCGCAGCTGCCGATTCGGCTTATGGTATTTTAAAAGCTGCTGAGACAGATGCAATGCAATATATGTTAGATAATAATGGTAATTCTATTGGTGCAATCACTTATACTTGTGATGGGACAGAGTGTTCATATACACCAACAGCGACAGCAGGTGAAACACCAAAGAAAAGAGTTCTTGATTTTAAAGGAACAAAGCCAACAAGTGGTGGGGTACAATTAGATCCACAAGGAAATGCTACTATTGCAACAAGTTTAGTAATAAATAGTTTTACTTGTACACAATCAGGTGATACAGTAACATGTAATAATGCTACTGAATAAAAAATTTAAAGAACAGAAATGTTCTTTTTTGTTTAAACTAATCATTAAACTTAAATTTAATTGGTTGTGACAAAACTGTAATTGAAAAAATTTAATAAAAGTGTTATACTGATATAGTATGAATTGAGGTGTTTTTTTTGAAAGAAAAATTTAAATCAATAATTTCAAAAATTGGACTATATCTAAAAACAAATAAATTATTTTTTGTATTTGTATTAACATCGGTTGGGAACGCTACTTTATTACGTTTTTTAACAGTGCAAAATTATTTTGAAATAAAGCCTTTATTAGCTGATATAGGAGCAGTTTTATTTGTTGGCTCTTTTGGTTATTTTTTTAAACCAAAAAATCAATTTAAATATTATTTTGCATGGTCGATATTTTTTACTTTTCTGTGTGTAATTAATTCTATGTATTATACAAATTATATGTCATATGCTTCAATTTCTCTTTTAGCTACATCTTTACAAGTTATTGATGTAGGTGATGCGGTTGTTCAAAAGATAATGGAATTAAAAGATTTTAGTTATATATGGCAAGTTGTCGCAATGATTTTTGTTCATATATATTTAAAAAAGAAGAATTATTATGAATATGTTAAAGATATAGAGGTTGGAAAAGTTCGTGCTTTAAATACCTTAGTTACAAGTTTAATTTTTTTTGGTTTTTTCATTTCGACTTTAACAGGACTTGATATTAGTCGTTTTGGGAAACAATGGAATCGAACTTATCTTGTTATGAATTTTGGTTTATATACATATCAGGCTAATGATATTTTTGTAAGTTTCAAAACAAAAATTAGTCCATTATTTGGTTATGATGAAGCAGCTAAAGAATTTAGAGAGTACTATGCTCTTAAAAATGAAACAAAGCCTGAGCCTAATGAGTATACTGATATATTAAAGGGTAGAAATGTTATTGCTATCCATGCTGAAAGTATTCAACAGTTTACAATGAATATAACTTTTAATGATCAAGAAGTTACACCTAACTTAAACCGTTTAGCTAGTGAAGGATTATATTTTTCTAATTTTTATGCTCAAGAAAGTGTTGGGACTAGTAGTGATAGTGAATTCACTTTATTAACGTCTTTAATGCCGGCAACAAGTGGGACAGTAGCTGTTAGTTATTGGGATAGGGATTATAGTACAAGCTTAAAATATTTAAAGGATATGGGTTATTATAACTTTAGTATGCATGCTAATAATGGAACATTTTGGAATCGTAATATGATTCATCCTAAATATGGTTATGATAAATTTTATTATTATACAAAAGATTATGAAATAGATGAAGTTTTGGGTATGGGACTTAGTGATAAATCTTTTTTTAGACAATCTGTTCCCAAAATAAAAGAGATAAGTAAAAATAATCAAAATTTTTACGGTACAATGTTAATGCTTACAAATCATACACCTTTTGATGCTGCTAAAGAAGTTGATTTTGCTGTTGATTATAAATATGACAAGATTGACGAAGAGACTGGTGAACATGTTGTGACATCAGCACCATTTATGGAAAATACGACTTTAGGTGATTATTTTAAAACTGTTCATTATGCAGATGAGGCGATTGGTGAATTTATTAATCAATTAGATGAAGAAGGATTGCTTGAAAATACGGTTATTGTTATTTATGGTGATCACGATGCTAAAATAAAAAAGTCAGAGTATTTGTATTATTATAATTATGACCCCTATACTGATTCAGTTATTGAAGAGGATGATCCTGATTATAATGATATAGATTATTATGATTATGAATTAAATAGAAAAGTACCTTTTATTATTTGGACAAAGGACAAAAAAGTAAAAGGTGAAATTTCAGAAGTAATGGGTATGTATGATGTTTCACCAACTTTAGGTAATATGTTAGGTTTTTATAATGAATATGCATTGGGGCATGATATTTTTAGTACTGATGATAATATCGTTGTATTTCCTGATGGAAGTTGGATAAGTGATATTATGTATTATAGTAGTTCAAAGGAAGAGGGTAAAGTTCTTAATCCTGAGGCAACTATTAGTTCAGAATATATTGATAAGAATAATGAATATGCTGAAAAAATAATTGAGATTTCTAATGATATCATTATATATGATCTTATAAAAAGAACTAGAGAAAATGATGAAATATTAAATGAAGAATAAATTTATTATTAAAGAATATAATTAATTAGAATAATTATATTTTTTTTTGAAAAAAACATATTTTGTATTGATATACTTTCCTTTTTTTGATATAATTTATTTGTATTTGGGTCTATAGCCAAGTGGTAAGGCGTGGGACTGCAACTCCCTGATCGTTGGTTCAAATCCGACTAGACCCTCCATGATATTTTGCAGGTGTGGTTCAATGGTAGAATGCGGCCTTGCCAAGGCTGAGACGCGAGTCCGATTCTCGTCACTTGCTCCATAGTGAAATCTGCTCGAACTTTTCGAGTTAAGAATAAATAACTAATTCAAATTTGGATTAGTTTTTTTGTTGTTTAAGAACTAATTCCTTTTAAGAAAGGATTGAAACTATGGTAAATATCATTAAGGAAGAATTACCTATTGAACAAGAGTTAAAGAAGAAAATTGAGTTTATTTGTGAGTTTGCTAAAACAACACCTACCATTATTAATGGTAATATTAGAAAGATAGATAAGACAAATTTAACTTATATTGAACCTAATAGAATTATTATAAAAGATACAACATTTCTAATATTTAACTATTCTAACGAGATATTTATTGAAAACTTATCTAATAAGATAAAACTATCAGAACTAGAAGATTATTTAAAAAATCGCCTTTAAATAGGCAAAAACTGGTAATTATGCCTTGACTTTATATCAAAAGTATCTATAATAAATAACCAATAAAAGGAAGTTTTATGTTTTTGAGGGGTTAATGTAAAACAAAACAAATTTAACATAATGAAACTTTTGAGGTGTCAAAGACATAAAATCAATCAATTGTCTTTGTCGCCTCTTTTTTGATAAAGAATTAAGAAAGGAAATGAGAAAATGAGTGAAGAAAAGAAAATTGCAGGAATCTATATAAGAGTCAGCACAGAAGATCAGGCTCGTGAGGGTTTTAGTTTACCAGAGCAAGAAAAAAGACTTCGTGCTATGTGTGAATATAAAAATTATGAAATATATAAAATCTATAAAGATGCTGGTATAAGTGCAAAAACTGGTAATCATAGACCAGCATTTGAAGAACTATTACAAGATATTAGAGATAAAAAATGTAATACTATTGTTGTTTTAAAACTAGATAGATTAACAAGAAGTGTTTATGATATGGAAGGTATTATGAAGTTTCTTGATGAAAATAACGCTTATCTTGATTGTGCTAATGAAGAAATTAATACAACTAATTCTAGTGGTAAAATGGTTGCAAGATTACTTACAACAGTTTCACAAAATGAAATCGAAAGAACAAGTGAAAGAACTAAATTTGGACTTGCTGGTGCAATTCGTTCTGGGCATATTCCAGCACGAGCACCTTTAGGTTATAAACATGTTGATAAAAAATTAGTACCAGATCCACTTACTAAAGATATTGTTATAAGAATTTATAATTTATATTTTGAAGGTAAATCATATTTTAATATTGCTACTTTATTTAATGAAGAACAAGTATTAGGTAAAACTAATTGGTGTGATACTGGAATATTAAGGATTATCTCAAATGAAGTTTATAAAGGTGATTATGTGCATGGAAAAAGAACTAAACATCCTACTTATTATGAAAATGTTGTTGAGCCACTAATAAGTAAAGAAATGTGGGAAAATTGCCAAGTTCAAAAAAAGAAAAATCAAAAGAATTATATGAGAACACAAACTTATATCTTTTTACAAAAATTAAGATGTCCTAAATGTGGAAGAATACTAGCAGGTGGTGCTAGTCATAAAATAAAAACAGATAAATGGTATTTCTATTATAGGTGTGAAAATTGTAAAAATAATATACACGAAACTAAAATTGAGGAACACATCAAAACACTACTCGCTGATATTTTAGAATATGATAATGTTGTTAATGAGTTTTTCTTACCAGTTTTAAAATCTAAAATAGATAATCCAAGAAATGAATTAGAAAAAGAATTAAAGAACTTAAATAATAAAAAAGAAAGAATTAGAAAAGCGTACATTGATGAGTTATTTACTGAAAATGAGTTTAAAGAAGAAAGTAAAATAATTGAAAATCAAATTGAAATGATTAACTCTAAATTACTCGAAAACTCACAATCAGAACAACTAAATTTTACTACTGAAGATATATTACTTAAAAGAGATATGGATTTTATCAATAAAGTAAAATTACCTATTTCCTATTATGCTTTTAATGATAATTGGAATTTACTTGATAGAGAAACTAAAGCAGATATAGTTATGAGATATATTGATGATATAGAATTAGAAATGAAAGACAACAAATATGAAATAAAACAAGTTAACTTTAGAAGTACCTTTTATAGTGATTTTGAAGAATTATATAAGCAAGGTTATATTGATAAAAAAAGACCACTTACTTATAATTTTAATGGTATATGTACTGACACTATTGTTAGATATAGTGAGTATCTACCTATTAAAGAAGTTATGCAACATTTATATAGATTAAATGAATATTATGAAGTTAATTTTTATAAAGGAACTCTATATAAAGAAACTGAAAAACTAGATATGTTTCCACTTCAAAATAACGAAGTTCCAATTAGAATATTCCCATTACAAGAAAATAATAATGAAAATGAAAATTGGGTATCAATTGGAATGATTGCAACAAAGAATAATCCTAATGATATAAAAGTTAACATTAGAGATGTATTTGAAACAATACCAGATAATGTTAATGAGAAAGATTTTTGTTAACTTTTTATCTTTAAAAAGTTATAACAATCGTGGCAAGTTTTGTCAGCTGTGCTGATGAAATTGGCGATAGATTGTTTAAATAAAATTATGAAAGAATTGCTTACGATAGATAAGTTTGCAATTACTTGAATAATTTTCATAGATAAAATAATAAGCAGTGCTTACTATTTTATCAGAAGTCTTATGTAGTTTTATTCCATTACGAAGTTTTGGAATATTACGAAATAAGACAGGTGGATTCTAAGGTTGCCTAAACCTTAGCCCCCAGATTTTGATGCTTGTGTCAAAATCTATAGGGGGTTAGAGATTTTGACAGAACAAAATTACCCTACTATAAATAGTAGGACTCTTGTTTACAAAGGGGGTTATAAAAATATGGAAGATAAAGAAGAATTATCTTATTCATTACATTTAAGTAATGATAAAAACAAATCAAAGAAAGCAAGAAGAAGTGTAAAAAATACTGAAACTGGTACTACTTCTCTATCTAATAATGCTATACAAAATCATCAGCAATTGTCAAAAGTTGATAAACATAATTTGAGAAAATATGATGAAGAACAAGAATTAATTTGTACGATTAAAGGAACTTCTTCTATTGTAGAAGATACTAAAAATTTGTATCTAGAATTGTTTGAAAATGCAAAAATTAAATACAACGAAAAACAAACTAGAAACGATAGAAAGATAGAAAATTATTTTAATCATATTTCAAATGATAACAAAAGAGATCTTGCTTGTGAGATTATTATTGAACTTGGAGATATGGACTTTTGGGCTGATAAAGATGATAAATTTAAGAAGAAAATGACAGAAGTTTTTAAAGAACAAATAATAGATTTAGAAGAAGTTGTGCCAAATTTTAAAATAGCCAATGCTACCATTCACTATGATGAATCATCACCACATCTACATATTATTGGTGTTCCATTTAAAGATGGTATGAAAAATGGTATGGAAAAACAAGTTGGTAAATCTGATGTCTTTAATAAAATAAGTTTAAAAGAAATTCAAGACAAAATGAGAGTATATTGTATTAATTCGTTCAATAGAATTTATAACCTTAACTACACTCTTAAAATAAAAGAAGAAGGTAGAAATGTTGATATTAATGTTGCGAATATGAATGAATATAAAAAGTTTAAACGAGAACAAGAAAAATACAAAAAGCAACTCAAAGAATTAAATAGTAAAACAGATGAATTACAAAATAAATCTAATGAGATTAATGATATTATAGATAATTTAAAACCTACTATTATGAATAAAAATAACTACTCTATTTCAAATGAAGAAGTTAATAAGATTAAAAAATATATAGAACAAACTAATGATACTACTTCTAATTTAAGAGATGCTAATGATATAAATGTAGTCTTACAAAAATATGAAGATGATTTAAGAGAACACTCTAACGAAGTTAGAAATTTGAAGAAAAAAATTAAAACTCGTGATGATAGAATTGAAGAATTAGAATATGATTTAAATGATGCCAATGATACTATTTATGAACTTGAAGATAAAGTATCAGAATTAGAAAAAATAGTTGATTACTTTAAAGAGTTATGGAAAAAGTTTATAGAATTTTTACAAAATAGATTCTTCTCTAATGATAAATATGACGACTTTATAAACGATTTATATGATGAAGATATACTTGATGACAATGATATTGATATAATACAAAATAATAAAAAGAACGATAAAAGCGATGATTTTGAAAGATAAACTAATCAATCAAATTCATCTTTTAATTTAATGTCTTTTTTGGGATATATCAAGATATGTTCTTAAAAGTTGTTTTGCATTTCCACCACATCCACCAAATGGATAAAGTTCTATATTTTTTTCCATATTTTCAACATCTAAGAGTTTAGATTGTCTATATTTTAAAACACTATTAACTATTTCATCATAACTCATATTTTGGATATTACCAATAACCTCTAATTGAGGTTCATCTAACCAAAACCAAGGGCAAGATAATCCTGTTCTTTTATCTAATATAATATTATTTGTGTTGGTTACATGGATTCCAGAAATAGTAGCAGGACAAGTAGGCATTTCATAATTAACACCATAAGTACGAGATAGATAATTTCTAAATTTAACTAAATCTTCTTCTTTTACTTCTAGATCTTTAAATATTTTTGAACAACTACCAGCATCTTCTAATTGTCCAATTAAAGGGAAAATACCATTTTCCATACAATAATCTATTATAGATGGTAATTCATTATAATTTACACTTGTTGGAACAATTGATGCACCTAAATTTGTAACACCATTTTCAGCATGTGTAACTTCTTTTAATGCTTGATAATTTCTTAATATAATATCGCCTTTATCTTGACCATATAAATAAGCCATTTTATCTTTATCAAAAGTATCTAATTTAAATAATACATGTAATGTACCATCGTCAATATAATCAAGTAATTCTTTATCAACATTTAACATATTACTAAACATAGATAGACCTATATTTCTCTCTTTACACCATTGTAAAATTTGTTTTAAATGTTTTAAATTTGCAGGTGCTGTTGGTTCACCAAGCCCACAAACATATACCCATCTTATATCTCCATCATTCATTAACTTTTCAATTGATGAAAGATTAACAGAACAAGGTAGTCCATATTTTGGAGTATCACAATAGATACAATTTAAGTTACATGCGCCACCTAATTGAATATCTAATATAGGTAATTTTTTGTTAGATTGATTTACTAATGATTTAACTTCTTCTTGTTCCCAAGGTTTATATTGATTTATTTTCATTCAAAGTCCCCCTTTGTTGGCTTATATTCTAGCATATTTTAGTATTTTTGTAAATATATGCTAGTTCCAAAAATTTCAACCTATTTTTAATAATTATATTCTAAAAAGTTACTATATTGTGATAAAATATTATTGATTGGAGGAACCTTTATGATTAATATTAGCAATTTAAAAAATGAGAAAGATTTAGAAGCAATTGCTGAAGCATATTCAAATTATTATGCTAATTCAGTATTAGAAGAAAAGTGGACACCTGAATCTGCTAAAAAAATGTTTTATTATTTTTATGATAAAGCACCTGATTTATTATTTATTGCCTATGATAATGATAAGCCTGTTGGTATAATAATGACTTTATTAAAACCTTGGTGGGATGGAATGCATTTAGAAGATGGCGAATTATTTGTTTGTGATGAATATAAAAAACAAGGGATTGCTAAAAAGTTAATTAAAACTTTATTTACTTATGCAATCGAAAAATATGATGCAACAGTATTAGAGGCACATACTTATGAAGATGAAAATGGTTTTCCATATTGTTGGTATAAAAGATTAGGATTTGAAACAATTGATGATTGGAAAATAATTAGTGGTAATATTAAAGAAATTGTTCATAAATTATAAAGGAGGAAAATGAATATGAATGAAACTTTCAAATTTTTAAAGGAAAATACACAGGTAAATTATGTATCTACAATTAATGATGGAAAACCAAGTTGCAGACCATTTGGAGATCCAGTATTGTTTGATAATAAAATTTATGTAATTACAAGTAAACACAAGAATGTATCTAAACAAATTGAAAAAGATAATCATGTATGCATTGTTGCCTATGACAATGAAAATTGGATAAGAATTAATTGTGAATTGATAGATGATAGCAATAATATGGCAGTAAAACAAGCAATGATAGATGAATTTGATTGGATGATTGAAGCAGGATATACACTTGATAATCCAGAATTTCAAGTTTTATATATAGCAAATGCTGATTCAACAATTTATGATGAAGATGGAAACATAATTTCACAATATAATTTTTAATCAAAAAAGTTGAAAAATCATATTGCCAGATTATTCTTTATTTGGTAATATTGTTATAGGAATTAGTTATTTACTAATTTTACTTTAGGAGTTTCAGATAACCTTTGTTATCGCTCCAGTGACGTTTCTGTTCGAACTTTTATAGTTTGGACTTGAGATACATATCAATCCGTTCGGGTTGATTTTTTTGTGTTTACAAAAAAATTAGCCAAGAAAGGATGGTGCATTTTATGATAAAGTTTACTACACAAGAGTTAGAAATAGAAAGTAATCTAAAACAACGTATTGAGTTTATTTGTGAGTTTTGCCACGTTACGCCAAAGATTATCAATGGTAGTATTAAACGAATAAATAATACTAATTTAAACTACCTAGAACCACATAAAATTATTGTCAATAACATTACTTTTCTAGCATTTAACTATTCTACTGATATTTATGTGGGTAGTCTTAATAAAAAGATTAAATTAGTAGAACTAGAAGATTACATAAAGAATATGGCTTAAACACTACCAAAATAAGCAAATGATATTGACTTTTTCTCTTTAAAACCTTATCATATAAAACGAAAACAAAAGGAATTTTACATACCAAATCTTTTTAATGGGGGTTATGATTTGGAAGTACAAAAATTAAAAAAACATAAGTTAAAGAGATAAAGGTAGTAGATGTATCTATGGCTTTTATCTCTTATTTTTTTAGAAAGGGTGTGGAAGAAATATGAATAACGAGAAGAAATTATGTGGACTATATTTGAGAGTGCCGTTGTAATACATAGGCAGACATGTTATCTTCTGTTTCTTCTAGTTCCTGTTTGGTTATTGTAAATCCATATTTACCAAAATTTGTTCCAATATCTAGTTTTCCATTAGGTAGATTTTCGCCCACTAATTCACCAGTTTTAAGAATGAATTTAATTTTGTAAAAATATTCTTCTCCATTTTCTAATTTTTCGCCAATGATAATTTTATCGACTAAACTATTAAAAACTTCTTCGTTAAATTTTGTAAGGCCTTTATATTGTTTTAGAGTATTAGAGATTATATCAATCTGTTTTAGTTTTTGCTTTCTTGTAAGTTCTATATTTTCAGTATCTTTTAGTTGTTGCTCGTACTCTTTGATTTTATTCGAAATCTCTTGATTTTTCTGATTTAAAATCTCTTTTGAAATAGAGCCATCAAGTTTTAAATCAATCAAATTAGATAACTTATTTTCAAGTTTTGATATTTCTTCTTTTATCTTCTTTTGATTATTATAATCTTGATTTTCACTGATGACTTCATTTACTTTTTTCATAAATGAGTTGATGTATTTATTACTATTTTCAAACAATTTGTTATAAGCAATTACAAATATATCTTCTAATTCTTCTTGTTTATAGTGTATCAAATTTGAGCATTCAATTTTATTTCTATGACTTCTACATATCCAATAAGCAACTTCTTTTCCATTACTTCTGATTTTATAAGAACGTCTGATAAACCTTTCTCCACATATTCCACAAAAGATTTTACTACTAAAAGGATATTTCCTACTAAACTTATCTCTATTACCATCTGGTTTAATGATTTTACTTCTGATAGTTAGTATTTCTTGGCATTTATCCCATAGTTCACGAGAGATAATCGGTTCGTGATGATTAGAAGTAAAGTATTGTTCTTTCTCACCATAATTAACTTTTTTCTTATGAGTTAAAACATTTTCAGTATAATATTTACCAGTTTTTAAATCTCCCACATATTTTTCATTTACAATAATTCTTCGTACTGACGCATGGCACCATTTTAAATTAGATGGACTAGGTATTCCTAAACTGTTAAGATTAAGAGCTATTGTTCTGAAACCTACACCTTTAGAGTATTCTTCAAAAATATATGTAATAACATCCTTTTTACTTTCATCAGGTATTATTATATCTTTTTCTTTGTCATATAAATATCCAAAAGGTGCATACTTACCAACCAATTCTCCACGTTTCATTTTCATTCTTACACCAGC